>JAITBO010000337.1 GCA_031283505.1 Treponema sp.
CAACCATCGGGGCACGGCGGAAGGAGGAAACCGGTGTTTAACATAAAAAAATTATTGGGTTTATCGGACGAGGGCTACCGGAATTTTAAACGGGCAGTCCGGGCGGTGGTGATCTCGAACTTCTGCCTCTTTTTGCCCTTTATTGTGATCGTTCAAACCATTATCACCCTGCTCGATCCCCTGATGGATGCCGGTTCCGGGGGAACGGCCCCGGACAGCCGCCGGCTTTGGCTTCTTTTGGGGCTGGGGCTTATCGCCGCGGTATTGTATTTTTTCGCCTACCGCAGCGAATACCGCAAAACCTACACCACGGCCTACAGTGAATCGGAAAAAATACGGCTGGAGGTCGCGGAGCGGATCCGGCGGCTTCCCTTGAGTTTTTTTAACAACAAGGACCTTTCGGAACTGACCACCAACATGATGGCGGATTGCACCACCATCGAACACGTCATGAGCCATGTGGCGCCGATCCTTTTCGGCGGCATCATCACCGATGCGGCTATCTGCGCACTATTGGCCTTCTACGACTGGCGTATGGCCCTGGCCATCTTCGCCGCCCTGCCCCTTGCTCTGGGCCTTATTTTGGGGAGCCGGAAATTGCAAGCTTTTTTTGGGGAGCGTCATGTGCAGGCAAAACTGGCGGTGTCCGGTCAGGTGCAGGAGTACCTGGAAGGGATCAAGGTAGTGAAGGCCTTTGGACTTTCCGGGGAAAAATCACAGGCCCTGGAACGGGCTTTAAGGGACATGATGAAGGAGGCGATAAAGTTCGAGGGCCTCACCGGGATTTTTGTGGTCCTTGCCATGATGGTCCTCCAGGTAGGGATAGGGCTGGTGGTGCTCACCGGGGTGTTCCTTTTAACCGGCGGCAGTCTGGGGGTGATTCCCTTTCTCACTTTCATCCTCATCAGCGCGAAAATCTATTCGCCCCTGATCATCATATTTACCCTGCTGCCGGAATTTTTCTATCTCCTTATTTCCACAAAACGGATGCAGCAGGTCAGGCGGGAGCCGGTGATGGAAGGGGATGAAACGGCGGCGATTGATAATTACCACATCGAACTTAAAAACATCAGTTTTGCCTATCACGAGGGGGAGGACGCGATCAAAAACTTAAGCCTGTTCATTCCCCAGGGGGGCGTTACCGCCCTGGTGGGGCCTTCCGGCAGCGGCAAGAGTACCCTGTCCCGGCTTATCGCCCGGTTCTGGGATGTGCGGGAAGGGGAAATTCTCATCGGCGGAAAAAACATTTCCGGCATCGATCCTGAAACTTTAATGCGGTACATGAGCTTTGTGTTTCAAGACGTGGTGCTTTTTAACGATACGGTAAAAAACAACATCCGCATCGGCAAGGAGGGGGCGGGGGACGAGGAAGTCTACGCCGCGGCAAAGGCGGCCCGGTGCGACGGCTTTATCCGGGAACTGCCCGAGGGCTACGATACGGTGATCGGTGAAAACGGCTCAACCCTTTCAGGCGGGGAGCGGCAGCGGATCTCCATTGCCCGGGCGCTCCTCAAGAACGCGCCGATTGTGCTGTTGGACGAGGCCACCGCCAGTCTTGACCCGGAGAACGAGACCCTGATCCAGGCGGCCATTTCGGAACTGGTAAAAAACCGGACGGTGATCGTCATTGCCCACCGGCTGCGAACCGTACTGGGGGCGGACAAAATCGCGGTACTGGATCAGGGGCGGCTGGCGGAGGAAGGTTCCGGGGAGGAACTCTTGGCGAAGAACGGCCTCTTTGCCCGGCTCTACGGGATACAGCAGGAGAGCCTGGGCTGGACCGCGGCGCGGTAGGCGGATGGGGTCCCGGGCTGTCTAAAAAAGTATAGCTCCCTTATTCCTGTAGACACCAAGCATATGAGAGAACCATCCGGTAGGGCTGGCGGGCCGGGCTATCGATGAGACGGGAATAGCGCATGTGTTGAGGAAATATTGGACCGGCCGGTTTCATCCGGAGATGGGGGCCAAGGTATTTGTCTACGGATACAGGACTAAAGCCTCTGCATCGCGGATGCCGGCAAAGCCATTGATGGTTCGTAAGCTTTTCCCCGGTAAAGAACCCGGCTCATCGCCCCGCCCTGCTCCACGATGCCGGAAACGGCGACATCATCAATTTCTTCGGTATAAGTGGTCAGTATTTTGACCGGCTTGCTGCTACTCGCCGATTACCAATTTTATTTTCTCAAGCAGAATTTCCTTTTCAATGGGCTTTTTTATATAGCCATGGGCGCCAAGATTAACCGCCTGGGCAACGGTTTTAGAATCGGATTCAGAAGACACAAAAATGACCGGCGTGTTTTCGTACCAAATTTGTCTTTTTGCATACACAAGAAACTCTATACCGTTCATTCCGGGCAGTAAAATATCAAGCAAGATAAGATCAAATTTTATTTTGTGCAGCAAGGCAAAGGCTTTTGCCGTTGTTTTTGCGGGATAGACTGCGTATTTATCATCAAGGAAGTCTATGATGATACTGATGACCTCCGCTTGATCATCAACCGCTAAAATTTTCTTCATAGTACCACCTCCTATATAAACGTAAAATAAATACTTCTGCTGCTAACGGACTCGTTTTCAGTTGCACCGGCTTCAAAACTCAAGGGGGATTGAAACCGGCTCCGTAAGGCGGCCTAAAGGCACGCTTTTACATTTAAATCCAAGGGGACGGGGATATCCGGGAAACCGCCGCTTCCGGATATCCGTGGACCTATGGTCCGGGACATTTGCTATGCAAATACCGCATTAAAGAGACTGTCCGGACGGGTTTTTCTCATCTTTTCGGACAGCCTCATTTTCTAATCGAACCGCCATCTTGCGGGCTTTTTCCGCGGCTTCGTCATAGTCCAGGGATCGGGCAAGATTGAGGGATTCCGCCAGGGCCGTGTCAAAATCAAGGGACCCGCCGGCAAGGCGCAGGCCCGCCAATTCCTTGACCACGGTCTTGATCCGGGCGGAATGGCCTTCTTCGCAAGCTTCCGCGAATAAGGTGAGTTTTACCGCCATATTCGGCGCGGTAATTTCGGTCTTGTCCGATCCGTCCGCTTCCGCAAAAAGGGATGTCCGGTGAAGAGCGGCATTAAAATCCGCCAGGGCGGAACAGAAGGCTTCGGTTTCCGCAACGCAGGCCGATTTGTCTTCGCTTTTTGAAGCCTCCTCCAGCTTTTTACCCCAGCCGGACAGGGCTTTTGCCCCGATGGCAGCGCAGATCCCCTTATAGGCATGAACCTGTACAGTATAGGACTTCCAATCCTCTGTGGCAAGACCGCCGCGGATTACCTCAAGCCCTTTTTTTATTCCGGCGGAGAACTGCTTAAGGGTCGATGTATAGGTTTCAAAACTTTCCCCGGTGTAGTGAAGCCCCGTGGTTATATCAAGCCCGTCAATTTTCAAAAGTTCCCTGCGGATGCTTTCTTCCCGCGGATTTAGTTTTTGCGCGGCGGTCCTGTTTTTGGAGGTATTTTCCAGGGTATATTTTTCTCCGGGCAGAAATTTTTTCAGCGCCGCGTTCAGGGCGGCGGCTTCTATGGGTTTTGAGACAAAACCGTTCATGCCCGAGGAAAGGAAAAGCTCTTTCGCGCCCTGTACCGCGTTGGCGGAAAGGGCGACAATGGACATGGACCTATACGGAGAATCATCCCCTTTCCCCAGGGCACGGATCTGTTTCACCGCCTCCGTCCCGTCTAAATCGGGCATCATGTGATCCATAAAGACGAGGTCATAGGGGCGGCCGCTTTCTACGCTCTCCTTTACCTTTTCCACCGCCTCAATACCGCCGGCCGCGGTTTCCGCGTTGATGCCGTGTTTGGTGAGGAATCCCAAAGCAACCGTCAGGTTTACGGGGACATCATCCACCACCAGCACCCGGACCCCTTCCGCCGCCGTTACGATGGGTATATTTTTTGTCTGTTCAATCTTGCCGGGATTCCCGACGATCAGGGGCAGGTATACCGTAAAGGTGGAACCATAACCGTAACGGCTTGTTACCTCAACATACCCGTGCATCATAGAAACCAGGTTTTTGGTAATCGCCAGCCCCAGCCCTGTCCCCATGATGCCCCGGTTTTTCCGCGCGTCAAGCTGCTGGAAACTTCCGAAAAGTTTGGGAATATCTTCTTCTTTTATGCCTATCCCCGAATCCTTAACTTCCGCGATGAGGTATTCGGTCTCATCCTTCTCCTCCGTATTTTCCGCCTTCCGCTTGCCCAGGAAAACACTAAAGAAAACGTACCCTTCCTTGGTATACTTTACCGCGTTATTCACCACATTGGTAAATATCTGCCGCACCCGGATTCCGTCACCGTAAAGAATCTCCGGCACCGAGTCATCAAAACTGCGCCTGAATTCAAGATTTTTTCCCCGGGCCATAAATTCACACATGGAAGCGATGTCATCGTAAAGGGTGCGTATATCGTAATGCGCGGGGACAAGTTCCAGTTTTCCCGCCTCGATTTTTGAAAAATCCAGAATGTCATTGATGATGGTGAGCAGCGATTTTGACATCCTCTTGATGTCCTCAAAATATCCTTTCTGGAGGGCGGAAAGATTTTCCGTGGGCATTAAATCGCTCATTCCGATAATAGCGTTCATGGGGGTACGGATTTCGTGGCTCATGGCAGCGAGAAACCGGCTTTTTGCCACGGTGGCCTGTTCCGCCTCTATCCGGGCCCGGTCAATGTAGGTAACATCATTAAGGTATATATAACGTCCTGCGTTGTTTCCTAATTTGTTGCTTACTATGGAAAAATTCCGTAACTCCCCGTCTATTTCGATTGCTTTTACCGATACGATCGGTTTCTCCGAGATGAGTATATCCCCCATCATCAATTTCATTTTCATATCGTGGAAAAGGTCCATCACCGGACGGCCCAGAACCAGGGCGGTATCTTCAATACGGGCAAATTGCGCCATGCTTTTGCTGATATAGGTGATACGGTTAAGTCTGTCCACGATGACTATCATCATCGGCGTTATTTCCATCAGGGTCAGAAAGGTATCGGTGGTTTTGACCGCCTCTGATCCCCGGTAGGTAACAAAGCGGACGATTAAATAGAGGAGGATGGACGAAAAAATCAGAACCACTCCGTGAACGATAAGTTCCGAATAGGGCGCGCGCCAATCCGGCGTTTCCAGGGGGATACGGAAATAAATAAGTACAAGATTGATGATATTGGTAACCAGCAGGTACTGTCCCAGCCGCCGGCGGTTATTGTAGGCCGTCGCAACACAGCAGATTCCCATGTAGACCGTAAAAAAATATTTACCCTCATGGTTGAGAAGAACCACCAGGTTGAAGATTGTATACAGGAGGAAAGGACAAAAAAATGCCGCGTCCAGGACTTTCTTGAGGGGAACCTGAATAATCAGCATAAGCAGCAGCGCAGCAGCGCTCATTACCGCCGTAAACCGGAAACGGAACAGATCCTCCGTGTATAACGAGTCCCGCAGCCGGACGATAACATACAAAAACACCGCGGCAAAAACAATCCCGTTCGCAATGGCGTAGTACCGCGAATCATCGGTCTTGTTCAAGTCTGCCGGCGGATTAGCCCGCATGATCCAAACTCCTGTTATTAAAGGGCCTTCCCCCCGCGGGGGCGATTCGGACCGCCCGGGGAATAACGCGGATATTTATGGGCTCCGGATTGCTTGTGACGCGGATACGGCTTATGGGCCCCTCGATTGCTTCATCCGTCCGGATCCGGCGGTATTGTTCCATGGTGTCTTTGTCAAATATTGCCGCCGCACCGGCAGTTCGTAAGATCATTTTGGGGCCGCCGAAAAACAGCGCCGTATATTCCGGACAACAGCCGGCTCCGTACCGGGAAATCCCAGGATTCCTGAGCATAAATCCGATCTTCCTATAAAAATTTTGATCTCCTGTACCATAATCATAATCCAAAAATCAACCTCCGCGGCTTATCCATCAGCGATAACCTGTTTGGTCTGCCACTTGCCTCCCAGCCAGCGGGTAAGGTAACAGGTCCCCCGGCTGATAAAGTCGGCGCCCATGGCAAGCCATACACCCAGGGGACCTATCCCCAGGGGATAGGCCAGAAGGTAGGCGGCGCTTACCCGAACGGTCCACATGGAGACGCTGGCCACGATCATCACATACCGGGCGTCCCCGGCGGCCCGCAGGGCATTGGGCAGGGCGAAACTCATGGGCCACCCAATGGCCATGGAGATGCAGTGGACCCGTAAAAAAACCTTTGCCATGTCGTGGGCCTCGGGACTGAGGCTAAAAAGATTAACCAGAGGCTCCATAAAAATATAAATTAAGGAACTGATGATAAAAAGGGTGATATAGGTGATCTTCATGATTTTGGCGGTTTGTTTTTTCGCCGCCCCATAATCCCCGGCGCCTACACATTGTCCCACGATAGTGAGCAGGGCCATGCCGTAGGCCATCCCCGGCATAAAGGAAAAGGAATTGATCACCCCGGCAATGGCATTTGCCGCAAAGGCCCGGGTCCCAAAGGAGGTGAAGATCCGCTGGGTAAGGAGCCTGCCGATCTGGAACATGGAACTTTCCAGGCCGCTGGGGATACCCACATTGAGGATGTTGCGGATCATGGGCCGGGCAAACCGGATCTTCAGAATCCCCGCAAGGGAAACCGGCAGGGTACGGTTACGGGTGAGGATGCCGAAGGTAAGGGCCGCCGCGACGATCCGGCTTAAGAGGGTGGACAGGGCCGCCCCGGCCACGCCGATCCGGAGACCGTAGATAAAAAAAATATTACCGCCGATGTTCAGGATATTTACCAGCAGGGCGATCCGCATGGTTACCCGGCTGTTCCCCATGGACCGGAACAGGGCGGCGTTGGCGTTGTAGAGGGCCAAAAAGGGGTAGGACAGGGCGGTGATGAGGAAATAAATCGCCGCCGCGTCCATAACATCGGTCTCCACCTTTCCGTAGAGCAGCCGGATAATGGGACGGCGGAAACAGAGGGTTATCCCCATGATAACCAGGGCGGTGAGCATAACGATATAGATAAGCTGTTTTGACGCGAGGCTGGAATTTTTGCTGTCCCGGCGGCCGATGTATTGACTTGTTACCACCGCCCCTCCGGTGGAAAGGGCGCTAAAGGCAATGATCAGGAGATTATTGATGTTATCAATAATATTAACCCCGGAAACGGCGAATTCCCCCACGGTGCTGACCATCATGGTATCCGCCGCGCCCATAGTTACCGCCAGGAGTTGTTCGATAATCAGGGGCCACAGAAGCCGGAAGAGGGTGCGGTTATTCCACTGCTCCCCCATGGATAAATCAGGCTTCAACCACATCCCTCACTCAGATCCGTATGATTCCCCCATAAAATTCCGGTATGTCCCACCTGATAATTACCCCCTATTCAAATATAGGGAATAGGGGAAATTCTTTCAACCAGGCCCGGATTGACAGGGCCACTGCATTTACTTTTCAGAGGCTGAAATTTGCCAAAATATTGAAGAATTTTTAACCACAAAGGCGCACAAAGGCGCAGAAGGAAGGAATAACGTTGTGATTCATGCATCCTTTGTGTCCTTTGTGTCCTTTGTGGTTAGTTTTTCTTGGAAATCCCGGTGAATTCAAGGAAATTTTAACGATCAAAAAGTAAATGCTTTTGCCCTGGTCGTTTATGCCGCTTTTTACAGCCTCTGACCAGATATGGTATCCCGGCGCTCCCTGTATCCGCCAGTAGATGTATTCATCGTTTGTTTCAAGTCCGGGGAAATCCATGGAAGGTCTGCTAGTGGTGCTCTCCGGGGTCCGGCCGTCATGGATCAGATGGTATTCCACATAGCCTTTGACCAGGGGGTTGGACAGACATTCCTTGTTCTAAAGCGACGGCGATCTCCTCCTGTTCCGCGAGGGACAGATGGGTATAACATTTTTCCTGATTTGTGGTAGACTTGGGCATAACGGCATTACTCCTTATTGATGAGGTTGTAGTAAACACCATCATAAGGGTTTTGCCGTTTTTTTTGTAGTCCCCGTATGGGCTGGCTACAGGGCTAAGTGTTGCACTTCAGGATTGAACGCGGGACTGGTTAACCCCTAACTCCGCTTAATTTAGGTAGTCTATTCCGGCCTTGACGAGCAGTTTCCTGACTTTGGCGGTAACCTCGGCGAGATGCCGGGTTCCCTGTATCCTCAGCTTGTACACGGCCTTGCTCATCTCGATGATGTCTTTGGGCGAGTAGTTCCCCGGCAGTTTCGCCTCCCGCAACGCGTTATACAATTTGTAGTAGGCAATCATGGCTATGAAGTTCGTGAAAAGCCACCCCTCAAGCACATACCGGTTTTGCATGTAGCTTACATCAGCCTTCATAAGGGTCTTATAGCTGTCGAACATCATCTCAATCTCGTTACGCTGCTTATACGCCCTATACACTTCTTCGGGAACCATTGTCCCGCTTATGCGGCAGGTCAGGGTCAGCGTCCCGAACCGCCGTAGCCGTTCCTGATACCCTCCTTCCGTGTACCCGCCCGGATGGGTCGCGATACGGGTCAGGTAATCCTGTTCTTCTTCCACCCGCAGCCGGTCGTCAAGATAGGTGATAAACCCGTGTCCTGACGCCTCATACTGATAATACCAGATGACCCTGCCCTGCCAGATGAAACGGCGATGCTTCATCTTGAATTCCCCGTCCCCGATCGGGCCGTAGTTTATCGCCGGATTATTCCGACTGACCGGCATGATGTACTTGAGGTTCTGTGCTTCCAGCATGGCTACGTTATCCGTACTGTAGAAGCCTTTGTCGGCGATATAGACCACGTCGGAAACCCCCATCTCCTTTACACACAGGGCCATCGCCGCCACATCCACGATGTTCCCGCCCAGAAGTCGGTAATACACCGGCAGCCTCATCTTGGCCGAGAATAGATACATCAGGCGCAGTTGCTTCCCGAAATCAAAGGAGCCGTTGTACCCTTTCGCGTTCACTTCCAGGTGCTCCGACGCGCT
>JAITBO010000292.1 GCA_031283505.1 Treponema sp.
GACGGCATAGCCGTGGCCCTTGTGGGGAACAGCACGGCCTGGGGGACCGCCCTTTCGGGCCTCCTCTTTGGTATGCTCAAGTCCGCCCAGCCCCTGATGCAGTCCCGGCAGATACCCAAGGAGATCGCTTCCATCATATTGGGACTGGTCGTGGTGTTCATATCCCTCCGTGCGGGGGTGAGGATCATCGTGGATTGGCGGTGCAAGGAAAAGATACGAAAAGGGAGGGACAAGGATGAGTGAGTTTGTACGTGTCGTATGGAATATGCTCCCTTCGACGGCCATGATCGTGGCCCCCATTCTGATCGCCGCCACCGGGGGGATGATCTGCGAGAAGGCGGGAGTGGTGAACATTGCCCTGGAGGGCCTCATGGCCTTCGGCGCCATGACTGCCGCCACCACCCATTTGTTTCTGGAAAGTTCCGCTGGTTTTTCCATTCCTCTGGCGCTTTTTCTGGCCGCCCTTGTGGGATGCCTCTTTTCCCTGATTCACGCCTTTGCCGCCATCACCCTCCGGGCGGACCAGGTTATCTCCGGTACGGGCATTAATCTTCTGTCCAACGGGATCACTGTGTTCTTCTGCCAGCTTCTTTTCAGGATGGACCGCTCCCGGAACTACAATATGGGTATGCGTCCCGGTTTCGGCGATGTCTATCCCACGGCCTGGATCAGCCTCGTCGTCCTGCTTGCCGCATGGTTCGTCCTCTACAAGCGGCCTTGGGGCTTCCGCCTCCGCGCCTGCGGCGAACATCCTCAAGCCGCCGCCTCCGCCGGGGTAAATGTCCTGCGGATCCGGTATATCGCGGTCCTCCTCTCCGGCGCTTTGGCGGGTCTGGCCGGGGGCTGCATAGTCCTGACCCAGGACATCCAGTACACGGTAACCACCATTAACGGTAAGGGCTTTATCGCCCTGGCGGCGGTGTCCTTTGGACGCTGGCTTCCCCTGGGCATACTGGGGGCTTCCCTCCTTGTCGGGGCGTCCTCCGCCCTGGCGGTGAACATCGTCAACATCACGGGCCTCCGGTTCCTCCCCTCGGAATTCTTCAACGCCCTTCCCTATGTGATCACTCTGGTAACCCTGGTGGCGTTCAGCGGTAAAGACTACGCTCCCAAGGCCGCAGGCCAGCCTTATGACAAGGGGAAATGACCGGACAAACGCATAGTGCGGGCAGCGAAGGCGGTCTGCGCAAGGGATAGATGCAGATAATCCGGTCGGCCCTGCGGCTGAACGCGCCCATCTCCGTATAAAAACAGCGCCGGAGTATCCATTCCGGGGCGGAAATTGGTACTATGGGCTATGATTCGGTACATTCTTTTCGATTTGGACAACACCTTGTATCCGGTAAGTTCGGGGATGGAAGAAGCGCTCCAACGGCGTATCATCGGATATGTCATGTCCTTTTTGGGGCTTTCCCCGGAGGAGGCCCTTAGGGTAAGGGAAGAGGGGATAACCCGGCACGGGACCACCCTGGAATGGCTCATCCACGAAAAGGGGTTTACGGATATTGACGGCTATTACGTGGCGGTCCATCCTGACGGCGAGGAAGACGAACTTTCCACGGACCCGGATCTACGGCCCTTTCTGGAAGGCCTTCCGGTCCCCAGAGCCATTCTGACCAACTCTCCCGAGGAACACTCGGACCGGATACTGAAGAAGCTGGGGATCGCCGATCTTTTTACCCATGTTTTCGATATGCGCTGGAACGGAAACCGGGGTAAGCCCCTTCCTTCCGCCTTTTACCGCGCCCTGGATGTCTTGGGAACTTCCCCCGCAGAGACTCTTTTTGTGGACGATCATCCCCGTTATGTGGAGGGCTACATAGCTCTTGGCGGCAGGGGGCTATTGCTGGACGAACAGGATGCCCACCGGGATTTTCCGCATCCCAGGATCCGGCGTTTGAAAGAGATTGCAGGGTTTCTGGGAACAAGTTTCCTGGAAACAAGTTTCCTGCTCCCGGACTACGAAGATTGACAGAAGACATAAAGCCTTCTAGTATCAGCTAGGGAACCGTACAGTTCCCTAGGAGTTTAAAAATGATAATCATTGGAGAAAAGATCAACGGATCTATCCCCAAAACCGGCGCCGCCATTGCCGAAAAAAATGAAACCTACATCAGAAACCTTGTCAAAAAGCAGACCGCTTTTAAGGCTTCTTACTTGGATGTCTGCGCGTCGGTTTCCCCAGACAAGGAGCTTGAGACCCTCAAATGGCTGGTGGACCTGGTTCAGCAGGAATCGGACCTACCCATCTGTCTGGACAGCCCCAACGCTAGTGTGTTCGCCGAGGCAATCAAGTTCTGCAAAAAGCCCGGCATAATCAATTCCGTTTCCATGGAAGGGGACAAGATCGAAAAGGTCTTCCCCGTCATCGCCGATACCGAGTGGCAGTGCATAGCCCTTCTCTGCGACAATACGGGGATTCCCGGTTCCGCTGAAAAGCGTCTTGAGGTTTTTGAGCGGATTCTGGACAAGGCCGGAGAGTACGGGATTGCGCCCGGAAGACTTTACATTGATCCGGTCGTTGAAATGCTCGCTTCTTCCGAAGAAGGCGCTCTCAAAGTCTTTGACACCATCAGAAAAGTAAAGGCCCACTGTCCTGATGTTCATATCACTTCCGGCGCCAGTAATATCTCCTTTCAGCTTCCTTTCAGGAAATTCATCAATCGCAGCTTCATCATCCTCTGCATGGACGCCGGTATGGACAGCGCCATCATAGATCCCTCCAGTAAAGACATACTGGCCCTCATCTACGCCGCCGAAGCCCTCCTGGGCAAGGATGAAATGTGCCTGGAGTATATCGGCGCTTACCGGGAAGGGTTGTTCGGGGATCCCTGATGTTTTGATAGGACACCCAAGGGGGCTTATACTAAACTTGCCCCACAATTCAGATTCATCACCCGGTTTAGGGCGGATTCCTCCCCCGGAACGCTTTAGCTTGAGGCGGAAAAGGTGGTTGATATGGAAATGCCAGGCGGTTTCCCACCGTTTAGCCGGGTGCAGGGCTGGCGGATAAGGGGAAAACCGGGAGGACCTCCATTTTTCCCGTTAAAGGGTCTGACCCCTGTATTCAGAGCCGTAGCCACCTCGCCGTTTCCTTCATCCCTAGACGGCTCCCCTTCCTCTATCCGCGACCAATACCTGTCCCCCCTGATATGCCCGATCCTCCCCACCTCCCGGTTGTACCTCTGGGCGAATGTCTGCTTCAGCCACTTCATGATGGCGGAAAGCTCTAACCCGTCATCAGGCTTGATATAAAACGTAAGCCAGTCATCCTGAAGGTGCAGGAAGCGAACCTCGAAGACAAACCGATGTTCCGTCTCATAGAACATCTGGTTGAAAAGCGCCTGGACTTTATACCGGCGGAACAGCGGTTCCCGGTTGTTGATTTGGGTGCGGATTTCATACCAGGCACCCTGTTGGAGTACTCTTAACTTTCGCATATAAATACATATGGGATTGACAGCTGTTTTGCTTTAATTGAACCGAAAGAAATAGAAAAGAGTGGAAATGAGCCTCTGCGCGGCAAGCTGGTTTGTCGAATCTTTGGTTCGATGGGTATTAAACCAGACTTCCAAATAAAGCCTCACGGTAAATCATCACTCTCGGCAGAGACAAATTTTTATAATTCGCGGAATTTTTGTGGGTCAAGTTTAGAGCAAGCTCCGGGGTATTTAGATTTCTCCTTGAAATCTTTGCGTATGTGGGGGAACAAATCCCATATGCACTAACTTATATTTGACAGGCCGTCGGTTTAATGGTATACTGTAAAAAACACCGGAGGTTTGTAGTATGCCGTCCATAGCTCAGTTACTGCCACTGCTCGGAAAGGATTACGAGCGGAAATGTACCGAACTTGGGATTATAAAGCGTGTGCGTGAAATCAAAACGCCCGCCGATTTAATGATGCTCTGTTTGTTTCA
>JAITBO010000391.1 GCA_031283505.1 Treponema sp.
TAATAAAAAACGCGGTTTTGCAAGGCTTTAGCCTGAAAAACCGTAAGACTTGTGAGACAACCAACCGGGTTATCCAACAAGTCTATTATGATTATAAACAAATTGAGGAGGGAAGAAGGGATAGAGGTATTGGAAAACCTGTCCAGGGAATACCTGGAAGGATTACGGTTGAAGATACCGGAAAATCTGGGTAAACTGATAACAGATGTGAAAGTCCCTGCGGAGGGGATAGAAGTGCTAATGGAGTTGATAGAGTTGGAACAAAAAATGAAACAGGATTTTTTTTTATTGGGTGGCGGACGCATTCAGGGCGCTATTTTCGATCTTGACGGGGTGCTGGTAGATACGGCGAAGTACCATTACCTTGCCTGGCGGCGTCTTGCCAGGGAACTGGGCTTTGACTTTAGCGAACATGACAACGAGCGTCTCAAGGGCGTAAGCCGTATGCGTTCTCTGGAGATACTGCTTGAAATTGGCAATTACACGATGAGCGATGCGGAAAAGTTCGAAGCTACGGCCAGGAAGAACGACTGGTATGTCGGTTATTTACGTACTCTGGACGAAAACGCCCTACTTCCCGGTTCCCGGGAGTTCCTGAAATGTCTTAAAACCGGAGGTGTCAAGATCGCCTTGGGGTCGGCCAGCAAAAATGCCCCCCTCATCCTGGAGCGGCTAGGCGTCACGGGACTCTTTGACGCGGTAATCGACGGCAACGCGGTGAGTAAGGCCAAACCCGACCCGGAGGTTTTTTTGAAAGGGGCGGAGGCCCTGGGCTTATCCCCGGACCTCTGCGTGGTCTTTGAGGACGCCCTTGCCGGCATTGAAGCGGCCCGGGCCGGCGGTATGCGAGTGATCGCCATCGGAAAACCGGAACTGCTCCCCGGCGCGGACCGGTATGTTTCTTCCCTCCAAGATATGCTGTTAACGTACCGGTAATTTAACAAATCACCCATAATTGCCATGCACGAGGGCATAGAAGATGTAATTCCCTTCTATAATAAATGAGCAAAATTTTCTGATTAAACAGTTCCTCACTTATCGAACATAAACGCTTGTTTTCCTTTATGTGTCTTCCTCTCGCCTTTATCCTATCATAGCCCGCTCTGTATTTCAACCTTTTCTAACAGTGTCTAATAATAAAAACTCGTGTATCTCCGTGGTTAAAATTTCTATGCGTTTATCCTGTATACATAGTTTTTTCGACAAATTCCCTTCTTTCCTCTTGATCGCTTTGGCATCCCGCATTATGGTTACTAAACCATGTTGAAAGCTATATTCCCCGGATCTTTTGATCCCCCGACATTCGGGCACGTCAACATCATAGAGCGGGCAAGCTCCTTTTTTGAGGAATTGGTGGTGGTGGTTGCCGAAAACCGAGAGAAAAAGCGTCTTTTTTCCCCGGAAGAGCGGATCGCCATGTTGAAGGAACTGACAAAATCCTGGCGGAACATAACCGTGGCCCTCTGGGATTCCCTGATTGTGGACTATATGAAGCTCCACGGTATACGCCTCATGATCCGGGGGGTCCGGGGGGTGAACGATTTCGCCTACGAGTTTGAGCTTTCCATGATGAACAAAGCCCTGGATTCCCGGATAGAGACCATATTCATGACCACCGACCCCAAATATTTTGTCCTCCGTTCCTCGTCAATCAGGGAACTGGCCTCTTTCCATGGGGACGTTTCCGCCATGGTCCCCCCGCTGGTTGCGGAGGCCTTGAAAGCCAAGTATAATCAATCTTGACAAATTTATGGATTTTTGTTAGATTGATTTAGTTTATGGGAATTTTAGTTGAAGTGAGGTTTTAAATGGCTGTACCCAGAGCAAAGACGTCGAAGGCCAGGACCCGGCGCAGGCAATCCATTAATATGAAACTTACCGCGCCGAACATGATTGAATGCGGTACCTGCGGGAACCAAGTTTTGCTCCACCGTGTATGTCCTAAATGCGGTTTTTACCGGGGCAAACAAATCATTAACCCCGAATCAAAAGTGTAAAGGCAAAAACGAGCCTTTAAGCCGTTTTTGCAAAGCCGGTTTCAAAACCAGCCGGGTTTTGAAACCGGTTCGATTAACATTGAGGAGTTTTTGTCATGGATGAATTGTTAAACGATGAGCTTTTCAAAAAGATGAAAAAGCTGATTGCCGATAAACTGGAAATTGACGAAGGAAAGATAACCCCAGACGCTTCCTTCCGCCAGGATCTCGGCGCCGACAGTCTGGACACTTATGAGTTGGTCTACGCCATAGAGGAGGAAATGGGCATATCCATTCCCGATGAGAAGGCCAATGAGTTTGAAACCGTCCGGGATGCCTACAACTATATTAAAGAATCCCAGCAAAAGTAACGGCGGCGGTCAAGGACCGGTTCAACAGCCGGATTCCGGGCGGAAAAAAGACTTAATTGCCTTTCAGAAAACCGCAGGAATCCGGTTTAAAAATTTGGCGTTTTTGAACTGTTCCTTTATGCATCGTTCCGTTTCCAACGAATCCGGTTACAAGGAAAACAACGAACGCCTCGAATTCCTGGGGGACGCCGTTCTTGGCGCGGTTGCCGCAGATCTGCTTTATAAAGAGCTGGCCGGCAGACCCGAAGGTGAACTTGCCAAAATAAAGTCCGTAGTGGTTTCGGAAGACATCCTTTCCGGGGTTGCCAGAGAGCTTCAAATTGACGGACTCCTCCTTCTCGGCAAGGGAGAAGACCTTTCCGGTGGCCGGCAAAAAAGCGCCATCCTCGCGGACGCCATGGAAGCCCTGATAGGAGCCCTGTACCTCGACTCAGGGTATAAGGCGGCTTTCACCTTCGTAAGCCGCTGGATGGGACCGGAGATACACCGGGTTCTGGACAACCGGCACCACCGGGACTACAAGTCCCTTCTCCAGGAATTTACCCAGTGTATGTACCGGAATTACCCCATTTACCGTCTCATCAAGCGGAGCGGACCGGATCATAATCGCCTGTTCTGGATAGATGTCAGGGTAAACGATCAAACCTTTGGTCCGGGCATGGGAAAAAACAAGAAAAGCGCCGAACAGGAAGCCGCCAGGATGGCCTACGAACACCTGGCCGGGGAAGGTGGTTGACGGCGATCCCTCCCCGGACACAGTTACGCTTGTGGATTTTTTTGAATTTGGGCGCATCCGGCGCTTTCAGACCCGGAGGGTCTGAAAGCGCCGGACCGGGCTATCCGCTATAATAGGTTTTGCCGGACTTCGCCCGGCAAAACCTATTCCGCTTCTATCCCTTGCGCTGTTTCGTCTTAGGGACAGGCCCCTCTTTTCAGGGAAAACCCGCATTTTTATGGCCCCCCGAATACGTCACCCGGAGGGAGATTCGCCGCCCTTAAAAGCCTCCGCGTAATTGGCGGCGATCTCCAGAAGTTTTTCCTTTGTATTGAGGGCCGGATCGTCCAGTACGGCCTCCAGAAGTTCCTTCAGGACGATTCCCAGACGGGGTCCGGGTTTGACACCGAGAGCCATAAGGTCTCTGCCGGAAACGGCGAGGTCCTTGAGGGAAAAGGCCCGGCTTTGGGCCAGGACCGCTTCCACCCGGTTCATCAGGGGAAGGAGCAAAACAGGGGAAGGGGCTATGCCGGCAGTACCGAAGGCATCGGCGTGGCGCAGGGCGTAGAGGTCTTCCAGGTTTTCCTCCCCGGCCCGGATGACGAAGCGCCGCACTGCCGCGTCCGTCCAGGTGTCGTCATAAAAAAACATATGTTCCTCTACAAGATGGACCACGGCGCCGGTTACGGCGCCAGGGTAACGGTAAGCCCTCATGATGTTCCCGGCCAGCCGGGCGGATTCTTTTTCGTGGTTGTAGAAGGTCCAGACACCGCCGTTCAGCTTCCGGGTACGGGGTTTTCCTATGTCGTGGAACAGGGCCGCCAGGGTGACCCGGAGTGGAAACCCCTTTGCGGCGGCATAGTCGCAGGCCAAAAGGGAATGGTCCAGTACGTCAAAACGGTGGTATCCCTTTTGCTCAATTCCCCGGCAGGCCGCCAGATCCGGAAGAAGGAGGGTAAGGAGGCCGGTCTTCTCCATGGGAAGAAAAGCTGAGGAGGGCCTGGGAGACACAAGGATTTTGTCCAGTTCGTCCCGAACCCGTTCGGGGGAGACCTTAGCCGTGGTACCCAGGGCGCCGGTAATGGCGGCCAGGGCGGCCCCGTCAACGACGAATCCCAGTTGGGCGGCAAAACGCAGGGCCCGCAGGGGCCGCAGCCCGTCTTCGTTGAAACGTTCCCCGGCCTGGCCCACACAGCGGATGATCCCCCGCCTGATGTCTTCCGCCCCTCCAAAGGGGTCCACCAGGCGGCCACCGGGGAGTTCCTGAGCCATGGCGTTCATGGTGAAGTCCCGGCGGGAAAGGTCCTCCTCGATGGCGGTGGCGTATTCCACCCTGCCGGGCCGCCTGCCGTCGGTGTAGTCCGACTCGGTGCGGAAGGTAGTCGTTTCCAGGGAATTTCCCTTGTAGAGGATCGTCACGGTCCCGTGTTTGATCCCCGTGGGGATGACTTTTTTGAAAAGGGAGATCACTTCTTCGGGCCGGGCGTCGGTAGCCAGGTCCCAGTCGTGAGCTTTTTTCCCCCTCAGAATGTCCCTGACCGCGCCCCCCACAAGGAACACCTGCTTCCCGTTCCGGTTAAATATTCCGGCCACTTCCTTTAATATTGGATAAATTCCCGCGTTGCCCATCAAGAGCCAGTATACTATAATGAAGAACCTAAAAAAAGGCGTTTTCGCCGTTTGGGAGGCATCATTGCGGGGAATCGCGTTTATAGGAGGGGAAGGACCGTCCCCCAAAAGGAGTCGGATCCTCTCCGGGGGAGCGGCTCTCATTGCCGCCGCCGACTCGGGGCTTATGGTCGCCGAAGACGCGGGCGTTGCGGTACACTTCATCATCGGGGACATGGATTCCCTGGATGATCCGGGCAGGCTGGAAAAGTACCCCCCCAGCCGAGTCTTCCGGTATCCCCGGGATAAGGACGATACGGACACGGAACTGGTCCTGCGCCTCCTCTGGGACCGGGGATGTGACGAGATCTGGCTTATAGGCGGCGGCGGCGGCAGGACGGATCACCTTCTGGCCATCCGATCCCTCTTTGAGCGGGACAGAAAACCTGACCGGTGGGTCACTTCCCGGGAAGACATTTTCCGCCTAGGGGAGGGGGCCGCCTTTTCCCCGCCGGAAGATCTGCGGGAAGTCCTGCGGCCTGACGGCATATCGGTCTTTCCTCTGGGAACCGGACCTTGGCAGGCCGAAAGCCGGGGACTCAAGTGGCCCCTTGGCGGCCTCCCCTGGGACCGGGGTTTTTTCGGCCTCAGCAACGAGGCGGCGGGGGGAGATTTTGAGATCCGGGTACTCCGGGGACAGTTTTTGGTGGTGACGGCACGGGAGGATGAAGATGGCGGCGGTTGTAGTTGACGGAAAAGCGGCGGCCCAAAAAATCAGGGAAGAGGTTCGGGAGCGGGTCCGAATTCTCCGGGAAAAGGGGCTCATCCCTTGTCTGGGGGTCATCCTTGTCGGAGAGGACCCGGCGAGCCTCTCCTACGTGACCGCCAAGGAAAAAGCCCTGGAGGAGGCGGGCATGGCAAGCCGGGACCTGAGGCTCCCCGGAGATACCGGCGAAGATACGCTTCTTGCCCATATCGCCGGTCTGAACAAGGACCCGGCGGTCCACGGTATCCTGGTCCAACTGCCCCTGCCTGCCCATATACGGGAAGACCGGGTGATCACCGCCATAGATCCCCAAAAGGACGTGGACGGCTTTCACCCGATTTCGGCGGGGAACCTGGCATTGGGAAAACCCGGCTTTGTGCCCTGTACTCCCCAAGGAGTGGCGGCCCTGCTCCGGGAGATGAAGGTCCCCATAGCCGGGGCCCATGTGGTGGTGGTAGGCCGGTCCAATATCGTGGGGAAGCCCCTGGTGAACCTGCTCTCCCGCCGGGAATTCAACGCCACGGTGACCCTGTGCCATACGGGTACCAGGAACCTGGCGGGGTATACCCGGCAAGCGGACATCCTCATTGCCGCTGCGGGAAAGGCGGGCCTTATCACGGCGGACATGATCCGTGAGGGGGCGGTGGTCATAGACGTGGGGGTAAACCGCGTACCAGACCCGGCGGCGAAAAAGGGGTACCGTCTTAAAGGGGATGTGGATTTTGAAGGGGCGGCAAAACGGGCTTCGGTCATCACTCCCGTACCCGGCGGGGTCGGCCCCATGACTATCGTCATGCTCCTGCGAAACCTGGCGCAGGCGGCGGAGGACGGGGCAAAACTTGATGATAGTCCTGTCCGGTAAGTATAATTGAAAGAGAGGAGGAATTTATGAATGATATAGAACCCGGAAACAGATATACTCCGACTAATGTCTTGGCCAAACAGGGGGTAACTGCGGTAGGCTGCCTCATCGGGGGCGCGGGTCTTCTGATTGCCGGGGTGCTTCCCCCGGTTATTGGGATCATCGCGGGGGTTGTAATCGGAATAGTCGGCATAGGGGCCGCTATGTCCAAAGACCCCGATGATCGGAGGCCCGGGATCCTTGCCGCCCTTGCGGGAGGGCTTACCATTCTTTCCAAAATCGGGATAGTAAGGCCCCTGGCCGGCACCCTTCTTACCATAGGAGCCGTAGGGCTTCTAGCGATGGGCATCTGGAAGGGCGTCAAATTTATCATAGGCCTTAAAAACAGAACGTGACCTATTTTTTTGAAACCTACGGGTGCCAGATGAATACCGCCGAATCTGCGGCTCTGGACCTTGTGTTGAGGGAACGGGGATGGCAGGCCGCAAAAGACGGGGAAACCGCGGATCTCGTGCTTCTTAACACCTGTTCGGTCCGGGAAACTGCGGAAAAGCGGGTCATGGGCCGTCTGGCCCAGTACGCCGCCCTGAAGAAGAAGCGGCCCTTTACCCTGGTGGCAGCCGGATGTATGGCCCAGCGCCTTGGGGAGGGCCTCAAGGAAAAGGCCGGGGCGGTTGACTACGTTATGGGAACTTCTTCCCGTTCCGTCTTTCCCCTGATCCTGGAAGCCGTGGAACAGGGCCGGAGGGAGCTTCGTCTTTCCGAAGAAAAACCGGTCTTCGCCTTTTCGTCTTCCCATCTTGAGGAAGGACAGTTTCGTAGTTTTGTGCCCATCATGCACGGGTGCAACAATTTCTGCTCTTATTGCATAGTCCCCTATGTGCGGGGCAGGGAAATATCCAGGGACCCCGCTTCCATAAAGGAAGAAATTCGCCTCCTGGCTGGCCGGGGGGTCAGGGAGATCACCCTTTTGGGGCAGAACGTCAACACCTACCGCTGGGAAGGGGACGGCGGGACGCTGGACTTTCCCGGCCTCCTGGAACTGGCCGCCGGGGAAACGGAGGGGACCCCCATAAGGTGGATACGGTTTTTGTCGGCCAATCCCAAAGACTTTTCGTCCCGAACCATCGAGGTCATGGCGGAAAACCCGGTATTCTGCCAGCATCTCCACCTCTGCGTCCAGCACGGTTCCGACAGGATACTCAAGGCCATGAACCGCCGCTATACCAGGGAATCCTACCTGAGCCTGGCGGCGGAAATCCGCAAAGCCATGCCGGATGTGAGCCTTTCCACAGACATCCTGGTAGGTTTCCCCGGAGAAACGGAGGCGGACCTGGAAGAGACCCTCTCCCTTATGGAGGAAGTCCGGTTCCTCTATGCCTATATGTACCATTACAACCCCCGGGAAGGGACCGCCGCCTACGAGCTACCGGGACGCATCCCCGAAGAAGTCAAGCGGGAAAGACTGGCGCGGGTCATAGCCCTCCAAAAGAAACATACCCGGGAGCTGCTTAAAAACCGTATAGGGATAAAGGAAAAAGTTTTAATTGAAGGAATTTCCCGGAAAAATGCCGATGAATTAATAACCCGTACTGAAAAAGATGAAATGGTGGCAGTTCCCGGCTCGCCCTCCATGATAGGTTCCTTTGCCAGAGTCACCCTTTCATCCCTGCGGGGAAATACTTTCCGTTCAAAGGAGATCAATTTATGCCTTGGCGATTGATTGGATTCATAATTCTTTTTGGAATTCTCCTCGTGTTCATAACCCTGAATTTGGGGAATACCTGCAATATTTCCTTTGGTTTTAAAACTTTTAATGATGTGCCGGTGTTTCTGACCGCCTTTTGCGCCTTTGCCCTGGGGTTGCTCTGCGCAATTCCCCTGTCTATCTCCTTCCGTTTGAAGAAAAAAAACAAACAGGGCAAACTCCCCTCCCCTTTAAAGGGAGAAAAATCCAAGAAGAAGAAACAGGGCAAAGTTCCCGTTGAGGAAGTCCCCGAAGTATCTCCTTACCGGGACGAAAGCTCCTATGGGATTGACTAATTCGTGTCTGTCCACAAAGCCGGTTACTTTGTGGACAGGCTTTGTATTTTCTCGCCTAAAGGTTGTGAAAATACGGTTTTTAAGGAAGTTTGTCCACAATGTGTCTACATTATGGACAAACACTAAGTCCCCCTCTCCGTGGGGCCGTTTTCTTTGGGCTGTTCTGATCCTCTCCTGCCTGGGCTTTTCTCTATATGCCCAGGAAAGTGGTTCCCTCCTGCTGGCCGCCGAGATGGAAACCTTGCAAAAGACCCTGCAAGCCCCGGAGGTTTCCGCCGCCGGCAGGCGGGAAGCCTTTGCACGTCTCGCCCGGTTTTTGACCCTTACAGGCAATCTTGAGGGGGCTGCCGACGCATGGTTTAAGGCGGCTGTTGCGGAACCGGAAAAGCGGGACGGTATGAGCCTTCTGGAAGGGGCCCGTTGCCTTGCCGCCATGGGACAGTTTGACGCCGCCGGGGAGTATGTCAGGAACATCCTCCTCACCGGGGATGTTCAGAAAGTGCAGTCGGAAGCCCGTTACCTGGGGTCCCAAATACAGGCCTTCAGGACGGGGAACGGCGCGGTCCTGGCATCTTTCCTCAGGGACGATGAGTATGCGGACAGGCGGCCTTCCATCCTCTATACCCTCTGGCGGGTCACCGGGGAAGAAGCCTACAAAACCCGGCTGGAAGCCGAATATCCTGCCAGTCTCGAAGCCCGTATCATTCGGGATGTCCCCGCCGGACGGGTCCTGGGAGCGCCTACCGCCATGTGGCTCCTTCTTCCCGGCAGGGAGGGAATCGTCCTTGGGGAGCCTCTTACAACGGTGGACGGAAGCCTCCAGGACGCTCCGCCCCGGTCCACGCCGACACCCGTCCCGGCTTCGCAGACTTCTCCCCCCGCCGCAGCCGGAAGCCCCATACTCCAGACCGGCCTTTTCCGTAGTGAAGAAAACACTCAAGCCCTGGCGGAACGGCTTAGAAAAGCGGGTTTTACCCCCCTTATAACCCGGCGCCGGGTTAACGGGACGGAATACTGGGCCGTAGGCGTTTCTCCGGGAGAAAATATGCACGATGTCATTCTAAGGCTTAAAGATGCGGGGTTTGAAGCCTTTCCGGTGTATTAGTCCCGGCGCCTAAGACAACCGCCCCTGCTCTGTACCCCAAAGTTCCTCCACATAAGCGTGGAATTCTTCAAAATTGCGCAAACTCCCCGGTTTGTGTATAGTTAAAACGGAGGAACAGGATGTTGCTGGTTATTGACATTGGGACTTCCGCGTTTAAGGCGGCTCTGGTACATTACGATGGGTCCGGGGACCGTTTTGTAAGCCTGCCCCTGGAATACGACCTTATGAGCGAAGCCGTCCCCAGTGCGGATCCGGCCCGGTGGCTTCGCGCTTTCGAGGAGGCGGCTGGCCGGTTCGGGGCCGGATCCCTGAGGGTAGTGGAGGCGGTGATCATCAGCGGAAACGGGCCCACCCTGGCGCCTGTTACCGGGACGCCCGCCGTCACGGGCGGGATCCTGTCATTGCCTGCCGCACCGGCCCGTCTCTGGCTGGACCGCCGGGCGGAGGAGGAGGCCCGGACCGTATCGCGGGTCATGGGCGGCTTCGTGGACAGCAGTTTTTTCCTCCCCAAAGCCCTGGCGGTGAAGAACCGCGAACCGGAACTCTATGAAAAAACAAAGTGGTTTCTTGCCGCCCCCGAATACCTGGCCTGCGCCCTGACCGGGGAAGCGCGGACGGTGATCCCCTCCGAGGGCTTTGAAAAGTGGTACTGGAACGACCATGCGCTGGAGGCTTTGGGCCTCGACAAAGAGAAGTTCCCTCCGCAGATCATTCCGGGAGAACTCATAGGAACGATAACCGGAGCGGTCGTTGCCCGCTTCGGCTTTAAACCCGCCGTAAAGGTGATTGCGGGAGGTCCTGATTTTTTTGCGTCCATCCTGGGGACCGGCGCGGTTGGTCCGGGCCAGGCTTGCGACCGGTCCGGAACCTCCGAGGGAATCAATCTCTGCTGTTCCCGGCGTATAGACGACCTGCGGCTCATGTGCTACGGTCACCCGGTCAAACCCTACTGGAACCTCTCAGGGATTGTCTCCACCACCGGGGAAGCCCTAGCCTGGGGCCGGGAACTTCTGGGTATGACCGGCCTGCCCTACGCCAACTTTCTGGACCTGGCGGCTTCTTCCCCGGCTGGGGCCGATGGGCTCGTATTTCTGCCCTATCTGGCCGGGGAGCGGGCCCCCATCTGGGACCCCCGCGCCAGGGGGGTGTTCCTGGGCCTGGGCCTTGGGACCGGCAGAAGAGAAACTGCCAGAGCAATCGCCGAGGGGATCTGCTTTGCCATACGGGATGTGATTACCGTCATGGAAGAAACCGGCGTACCGGTAGAAGAACTGCGGGTCACGGGGAAACCCGGCGAAAGCGCCTTTCTCAACCAGCTTAAAGCGGATATAGCGGGCCGGCCTGTCCTGATTCCGCGCGCCGTCATGTCAGCGGCGGCTAAAGCATCAGAAAAACTGTCCGGCGAAACAATGTCTCTACCGGCTGAACTTTTGGGACTCACCGCGCTGGGAGCCGCCGCCATGGGTGCTTACGCTTCGGTGGAAGAAGCCGTCCGCAGACTCATAGGCATTGCGGAAACTTTTGTCCCCAACAGGGAGAACAAACACATCTACGATGATGCCTTTGGAACCTACCGGGAAACCTACCGGGCGCTTAAACCGCTGTTCAACCGGAGCTGACCCCTGTAGGTAGTAAAGAATCTCCGCCCACTGCTGTCCGGTTTAATCATAAGGAACTCTCCGGAAGGACCTGGGGTGAAATGATTTTAGGCGGGGATGGTTTGCGAGTACATAATTTCAGGATAGAGCCTTTGGTAAGAAGAGTTGTTTTTATCATTTGCAATATCTGATGTGTGGAAGCCGTTATACCATTTATCTAATTTTCTCTACTGCTTTGTCCGCCCACAGAGGGGCGGGGTATTAAACTCAAATGGGACTAAGCCCTAAAGCTCTCCCCACAAACCGCTAAACTTGACCCACAATTCAGGTATCATTACCTGTTTTAAGAAAAAAACCACGGAGTTTCACGGAATTTTTGTCTTAGTTTTAAGGAATTAATATAGATTTGACAGCCCTGTATTTCTGTAGGTCAAGTTTAGCATAAATCGGTGGGGGTTCAAAACAAGCGCGCTTGCCGGTTTTAGGCCCAACCTGCTCTACCCTTCCTGTCCATACCATTCCAGCCTGCGGGTAAGAAACATAACCAAGGCGATAACAAAGAAGGTTCCGATAGAACCGATAAGCAGGGCGTAGGATTCGGCGTTTAATACAGCGTAGAGGAGAACATACGATAAGGTTACTACCAGGCCCATGTACCAGCTTTTGTTCCACGAGGGCAGAAGGGAACGGGAATAGAGGGTCAGCATGATCGTTACCCCTGCGGCGGCGATAAGGTATGCAGCGTAAAAAGGTATCTGTTCGGACAGGGAGAGGAGCAGCAAATAGAAAACCGCGTTTCCTATGCCGGAAAGCAGATACGGGACAGGATGGATGCGCCTTTTGGTAAATACCTCTAGTAAAAATAACGTAAAAAAGGGGACAATTAAAAAAAGTACCGCGTATTTCACCGCCCGGGTATTCAGGGCATAAGTATCTATACTGCGGAAGAAATCGACCCCAAAAAGGGATTCATCATATCCATAATGATCGGTATCGTATTTCTTTAAAAAGAGGGGTATGTCCCGGCTCAGGTAACTAATATCCCAGGATGCGGAGAATTCGGATTCCCCAATCGTTGATTTGTTGGGCAGAAAAGCTCCCTGGAAAGAGGGGGAGGACCAGTCGGAAGAAATGGTTACATGGGTGTCCTGGGCTATGGGCAAGCACCCGTATCAACTGGCCCCCTTGTATCTCTATGCTGATATTAAAGCCTGTCTCTTTATCCCCTTCAAACCGGGGCAGAGCGGCGTAGATACCGTTGCCGGTACTACCGTAGGTCCGCTCTTGATTGTCTCCACGGTAAGACAAAGTCGCGTAGGCGCCACTGCCGACGGCCCGCCTGAAACCGGGACTGAACAAGTTATGTCCTCTGTTTCCAGGCTGGAAGAAAAGTCCGTCATTCCCCCAATTTGAAGCGTTTATTTTCCGGATTCCCTTCTGGCTGGAAAGGGCTATGACCATCTCCGCCTGGCCGGCAGTAATACTTTCCTGGGGGACCAGGGCCGCTATAGCCACTGAGGGATCAAAACTGCCGCTCAGGGTAAGGACGCCGTAATAGAGGGGCACCGAAAAAATACCCCGCCAGCGCACTTCAGTCTTAAAAACCGCGTCTATATTCAGCTTTTTGGGACTTATCACCAGGGCAAAGGGGGTTTTTACGATCTCCACCTTTTCCCCTTCTTTTTCCGTCCGGGTGATACGATCCTCGGTTCTTACACCGGGGATTGTTATGACGGGCCCCGCCTGGATAAGCTCTTTTCCCCATGCCTCCATAATATCCGATTCGGCAGAGGCGGCGGTCCTCCCCCGCTCATTCACCAAACCACGGATCATGTTAAGGGGTATCAGCAGGAGTAAAACGAGGACCACAAGCATAAATACCTTAAAGGTATACCCCATGGAGAATTTTTTGATGAAGGAATTATTACCGCTCTCCATTACGTCCTCCTCACATTATGACTTTTGGGAGTTTCAGAGAGGCCGGAATGTTGCGGGGACAGGAAAACCGGTGGGCCGGAACGCCGGGAGGGGAGAATTCCCCTCCCGATAGCGCGTCCCTCCTATGCCCACTTAACGAAGCCCGTCCGGTAAGGATGCACCAAGGCGTTGTGTTTGGGGAGGATACGAACCGTATGGCCCTGCCAGCCGGTATCGATACATTCGATTTTGACATGGTAACGGTAAGTATTCCCCTCCTGACCAGCCGCTTTCATTTCCGACAAGCGGGCGTTCACGATTTCCCGGGTCTGGGTTGACACGGAACCGTGATAAAGCTCAATACAGAGTTCGTCAGGAGACATGGCCCCCAATTCAAGATAGGCCGTCACCGTAAGAGGATCCCCGCGCTGCATCACCGGCTTCGCATTAGATTCAATTTTGACGATCTTGAGAGCGTCCCAGGACTGCTTCAGCTTATTGAGATAGGCGGCAAGGGATTTTGCCTCCGCATAATCGTCTTTGGTCATACGACGGTAGTTCTTAAGGGCCGGGAAATAGAACTTGTTCGAATAATCCATAAGCATACGGTGGCTGGACATGGACTGCCCTATTGTCCGCATACAACTTTTCATCCGCCTGATCCATTCCCGGGGAAGGCCGTCCCTGCCCCGCTGATAAAAGAGGGGGATGATTTCCCGTTCCAAGAGATCGTAGAGGGCCTTGCTTTCAACCTCGTCCTGGAGGTTGGTGTCCTCGTATTCTTCTCCCCGGCCTATGGCCCAGCCGACTTCCGGGTTATAGGCTTCGTCCCACCAGCCGTCAAGAATGGAACAGTTAAGCACTCCGTTCATAGAGGCTTTCATCCCGCTGGTACCGGAAGCTTCCAGTGGCCGCCGGGGAGTGTTGAGCCAGAGGTCCGCCCCTGCGGTAAGGTAGTGGGCCATGGACATATCGTAATTTTCCAGAAAGATAATGCGGCTTTCCACATCGTACTGCTCGGCAAAGTGGATGATGCTTTTGATGAGTTCCTTGCCGGGCATATCCATGGGATGGGCTTTTCCGGCGAAGATGAGCTGAATGGGCCGATCCTTGTCTTTCAGGAGCCGGATCAACCGCTCCGGGTCTCGAAGAAGGAGGTTTCCCCGCTTGTAGGTGGCGAACCGGCGGGCAAAGGCCAAGGTCAGGGCGTAAGGCGACAGGGCATCTTCGGCCTGCTGTATACGGCGTTCCACCGCGCCGTTCCGCTTCAGGTTTTCCCGGATACGTTCCCGGGCAAAGGCCACAAGCCGTTCACGGCGACGTTCGTGAGTACGCCAAAGCTCCTCATCGGAAATCCTGTCCATACGGTCCCAAATCGCCAGATCCGTCGGTTCATCGTAGAAATGAGGACCAAAATACCGGGCCAAAAGATCGCTCATATTGTTGGCCACCCATGTCCGGGGATGGACCCCGTTGGTCACATGACTTATGGGAATTTCGTCCAGAGGGAGACCGGGCCAGAGGCCCTTCCACATCTTCCTGGACACCACGCCGTGAAGGGCGGAAACCCCGTTGGCGTAGGCCGCCAGCTTCAGGGCCAGAATAGTCATGCAGAAACTTTCATGATCGTCGTAGGGATGTTCCCGGCCCAAACTGAGAAAATCGTACCAGGAAATTCCCAGAATCTGGGTCCAGGAACGGAAGTATTTCTCCATGAGGGCGATGTCAAACCGTTCGTTCCCTGCGGGAACCGGGGTATGAGTGGTAAAGATATTGGTGGGCCATACCGCTTCCCTGGCTTCTTCAAAGACAAAGCTCCGCTCGGTCATGATTTCCCGAATCCGCTCCAACCCCAGGAAAGCCGCGTGGCCTTCGTTCATGTGGGTGGCTACGGGATTAATCCCCAGAGTGCGAAGCGCCCGGATCCCACCTATCCCCAGAAGTATCTCCTGCTGAATGCGGGTTTCCTTGTCCCCGCCGTAAAGCGCGGCGGTAATATTACGGAAATCCTGGGAATTCTCCTCAATGTTGGTATCCAGAAGGTAGAGGGAAGAACGCCCGACCTTGACCTCCCATATCTGGGCTACAGCCTGCCGCCCTGCCAAATCGACGGAAATCTTTATGGGGTTCCCCGCTTTATCGGTTTTCAGCTCTACCGGCATATTATACCAGTCGTTTTCGGGATAACTCTCTTGCTGGAACCCATCGGCGTTGAGGTATTGCCGGAAGTAGCCCTGGCGGTACAAAAGACCTATTCCTACTAGGGGCAGCCCCATGTCGGAAGAGGTCTTCATGTGATCCCCGGAAAGCATACCCAGACCCCCGGAATAGATGGGCAGGGAAACGTCCATGCCGTATTCCATGGAAAAATAGGCGACTACTTCTTTTTTTGAGCCTCGGTACCAGGTTTCGCCTTTTTTGTACTTTAAAAACCGTTCGTAAACTTCCTTGAGGGCCGATAAATACGAGTCGTCCTTGGCGACCTCCTCAAGCCGTTCCTGACTCACCATACCCAAACTCCGTACAGGGCTCTGCTGGGACTGGAGCCATACGTCATAATCCAGGCGGATAAAAAGCTCAACCGCATCAAAATTCCAAGATAACCAGAGATTCCGGGCAATCTCTTCTAGAGGTTTCAGAGAATTGGGAAGTTTGGGTTTAATCGTATATGTGGAAAGATTCATATAATAAGTCTATGCTCTTGGAAGGTTTATGTCAATTGAGGGTGTCGTTAACCAGCGATTACTTCACCCCTCTAATTAACAAGCGATTCGTTCACCCCCATGACGAAAATGCAAAATTTTACAGAGCTCAACTTGTTTATAAAATCCTCTCAGAACT
>JAITBO010000380.1 GCA_031283505.1 Treponema sp.
TGTTTCCGCATGAAGTTGTTCTTTAATATCCTCCTCATTCAACCTTCTTGTTTTTCTAAAGGCATAGCCATCAGTACATAACCACCGCCATAGGCGGTGGTTTTTTAAGTCCCAATAAAATGCTGTACATTTTATTTATGTACAGTTCCTAAGCATACTGCCTGTAACAGTTCCGTTACGGGCAGATACCGGTACTGTTTTTAAAAGCTGTACGTTACTCCAAGGGCAGGGGTGATTACTACTTCCTCACCTCCTATATCCGCAAATTCCGCATTGACATAGAAAGTAAAGTTTTTAAAAGAGTAATCAAATTCCGGCGTGATAGTAAACAACTTAAACTCTTTATCGGCGTTCACTTCCACTTCCGCATAGAACGCATCGTACTCATAGGAGACCAAAAAATCGGTTCCTGAGCATTCGGCTTCAGGATTAATTCCAAAATTAGCCGAGGCTTCCAGGCCCAGGCCGAAGGAAAAAGCGAACCCTGCTGTACCGTAAATTCCAAGAGCCGTGTCCGGAAGATAGGTAAGAGGCAGGCCGGCGGTTACATAAAGATCGCCTGGGTTTAATCCTAAGGTATAGGTAACGCTCGATTCAAAGATACTCCCGTCCCCGTTGGCATCCCCAAAAGACAATTCGGGCCGTGCGGTTACAATATCGTTCTCGTTATGCAGAGTAAAGGTGAGGGTATGTATATCGCCAAAAGAAAGGTTATAGGCGAGTTCTTCCTCCGCAAACAAGGACTGGGGAACGTTATCGGTAAAATTAAACGTATACTCCACTCCCGCATATACGTCAAAATTACCGAAGGAACTTTCGTAGGCAATGCTGGGGGTTAAATACGGCGTCCTGTCGTCTTCGACATTAATTCCCGATACTCCGAATTCCAAACCGGCGGTAAGGCCGATTCCACCGTCTTCTTCTTCCTGGGCCGGCACAAATCCGGCCACTAGAATCAAAGCAAGCAAAAGAACTGTGATTTTTTTCATTATAGCTTCCTCCGTTAGTTAGTTGTAAAAAACATTATTAACTAAAGCTAACATAATGTCAAGAGGTTTTTCTTCAAAAAAAGAATTTTTTCAAATGAGGCTGTTTCAAAACTTCAGTTTTTGGAACAGCTTCCTTGGATTTACTGGAAAAACCGGGGTTTTGACCGGTTTTTCCAAGAGCCTGTTCCAAAACCGTGCGCGTTTAGCGCACAGTCAATTAGTTTTGGAACAGGCTCAAATTTTTTTGAATTTCGGTTGACATATAAATGTTAATCTAATATAACTATATGTAAAGTTAGGCTAACAATTTAACAGGAATGGCTTGGAGCTAAAAATACCGAAAATCGTGTGCCAAAGCCATAGGCCGGGTTTGAAGCCTTGAGAGACAAGATATATGAAAACTAAGGAGGGATGTATAATGAGAACGCGGACATCGCGCAAAACCGGCATGGCCCGGCTTATGGAGCTTGCTCTCCGCAGGAAAGGGCTTGTCTTTTCGGCCTGTTTCTTCTCGGTGGTGAGCAACATCCTGTCTTTTACGCCTTTTATCGCAGTCTATTTTATCATTCGGGAAATAGTCGGCTATTTTGCGGCCTCGGGCGCTCTTGACCGGACGGCGCTGATCCGCTTCGGCGCCCTGGCCTTTGGCGGCGTAGCGGCCTCGGTTGTGGTTTACTTTATCGCCCTCATGTGTTCCCATGTGGCGGCCTTTACCACGATTTACAAGCTCAAGCTGGAATTCACCGATCATATCGCATCCCTGCCCCTGGGGTTTCATACCCGGAATTCCACCGGCAAGCTGCGAAAAATCGTTGACGTAAATATCGAAAAACTGGAAACCTTTATCGCTCATCAGCTTCCGGACCTTGCCGGTTCCACGGCCATGCCGGTCATCACCCTTATTATTCTCTTTGCTTTCGACTGGCGGCTGGGGCTGGCAAGCCTGGCGCCGATTCTGGTGGGGTATTTGCTCCAGGCGCTTGCCTATGGGGGCAAAAAGGCCAATGTCTTTATGGAAAAATATCAAACGTCCCTGGAAGAGATGAACAACGCCGCGGTGGAATATGTCCGGGGGATCTCGGTGGTCAAGGCGTTCAACCAGACGATCTTTTCGTTCCGGCGCTTCCACGAAGTGATCATGAACTACAGTAAATTTGTCCGGGAGTACACCTTTTCCTTTGAGACCCCCTGGGTCTTGTTTATGACGGTGATAAACCATGTGTACCTGTTTCTGGTTCCGGTAATTCTTTTGATTTCCGGCGGCATCAGCGATTATCCTGCCTTTGCCCTGGCATCGGTGTTTTACCTTCTTTTTTCGGTTTCCGTTCCCACGCCGTTTACCAAACTTATGTACGTTTCCCAGCTTGGAAAACAAGTCGCAGACGGCATAGAACGGATGGACAGAATACTGGATACGCCGCCCCTGGCGGAAACATCTTCTCCAAAAACAGTTTCGTCTTATTCCGTCTGTTTTGACAATGTAAGTTTTTCGTATGACACAGTTTCTATGGATGAAGGTGAAAGGGAGCATAAAGCCCCCGCCCTTTTGGGGGTGAGTTTTACTGCGGAACAGGGCGCGGTCACCGTCCTGGTGGGGCCTTCGGGGAGCGGAAAGTCTACTATAGCCCACCTCATCCCCCGGTTCTACGATGTGCGGGAAGGGACGGTGAAAATCGGCGGTGAGGATATACGGGATATGTCCAACGAATATCTTATGAGCATCGTAAGTTTTGTGTTCCAGGACGTATTTTTGTTCAAGCAGAGCATTATGGACAATATTCTTGTGGGCAGGAAAAATGCTTCCCGGGAGGAGGCGGCAGCCGCCGCAAAAGCCGCCCAGTGTCATGAGTTTATCGAAAGACTGCCCCAGGGTTACGACACGGTTATCGGTACAAAAAATATCCACCTTTCGGGAGGAGAACGCCAGAGGATAGTTATTGCCAGGGCGATCCTCAGAAACGCTCCCGTCATCGTTCTGGACGAGGCCACCGCCTTTGCGGACCCGGAAAATGAGCAGAAGATCCAGAGGGCCTTTGAAAAACTTATGAAAGGCAAAACCGTGATCATCATAGGCCACCGGCTTTCCACGGTGCGGGGGGCGGACAAAATTCTGGTGATTGACGGAGGTCGGGTTGCCGAACAGGGGCGGCACGACAGTCTGGTGAATGCCGGCGGGCGCTACAGCCGGATGTGGGAACAATACACGGGGGCGATGCGCTGGAAGCTGACCCAAAAGGAGCCAGCCGGTGTTTAACGCATTTTTTCAAAACGCCCGCAAACCCCGGGGCGCCGCCGGACGGCTTTTTATCGCCATGATGAACTGGGGGCATACTCCGGTTTCAAAGTGGGGGTTAAAAAAACTTGCCATCAAGCCGGGGGATCACATTTTGGACATTGGCTGCGGCGGCGGGAAAAATGTTGCGCGGATGCTGAAGCTGGCGGGGGAAGGCAAAGTCTTCGGCCTGGATTATTCGGAAGTCTGCGTGGAAAAAACCAGCCGTATGAACCGGAGGGCCATTGACGAGGGGCGGGCGGAAATACGGCTGGGCAGCGTGTCGGAGAACCCCTGGCCCGGCAACAGTTTTGATGTGGTTACCGCCTTTGAAACGGTCTACTTCTGGCCCGATTTTGCCAACGACCTCAGGGAAGTCTGGAGGGTCCTGAAACCGGGAGGCGTCTTTTTTATCTGCAACGAGATGAATGTACCGGAACAGGGCGAAGCGCCCTATCAGTTCTGGGTAAAAACACTGGATCTGAAAACCTATACCCAAGCCGATTTTCAGAAACACCTCGCGGAGGCGGGGTTTACGGACATACAGTTTGTATCCAGGGGAAAATCCGCTTTGTGCGTCAGCGCGAAAAAGCAGAGGGAAGGTGATGTTCAGCATAAGGAACAATACAGGCCGCACCGGAACTTGACCCAAAAGGAGGACGATCATGTTTAACATAAAAAAACTGTTCGGTATGACGGAAGAAGGTTACCGGGATTTTAAACGGGGAGTTTTCGCTGCGGTTCTTTCCAATTTGACCTTGTTTATTGCCTTTGCCGTAATCATCCAGATAGTTATAGCGCTTCTTAATCCCCTTATGACCGGAAAGGACCTTGATACGAGCCTGGTATGGAAACTGTTCGGCGCGGGTCTTATCGGCGCGGCGCTGCACCTGCTTGCGGGCCGTAACGAGTACCGCAAGACCTATTCCACAGCCTACGGCGAAGCGGAAAAGATACGCCTCGCGGTGGCGGAACATATCCGCAGGCTTCCTCTAAGTTTCTTTAACCGGAAGGATCTTTCGGAACTTACCACCAATATGATGGACGATTGTACTTCCATTGAACACGTCATGAGTCATGTCATGCCGGGAATGTTCGCCGACACGATAACTTCGGTGTTGATAACGGTTCTGCTTTGTTTCTTTGACTGGCGAATGGCCCTTGCCCTGTTCGCCGCTTTGCCAGTTTCTTTCGGGATCATTTTTATCACCAAAAAAATTCAGGAGCGCCACGGTCGCCGTACTGTGGAGGCCAAACTTGAAGTGTCAAACCAGGTGCAGGAATACCTGGAAGGCATCAAGGTTGTTAAGGCTTTCGGCCTTATCGGGGAACGCTGGGACGCGCTTAAAGATACCATGAAGACCTTGATGCGCAGGGCCATTGTTTTTGAAGGCATCACCGGGGTTTTTATATCCCTGGCGGGGATCATTTTGCAAAGCGGCATGGGCCTGGTCATATTCATCGGAGTAACCTTGCTTGGGAACGGAGCGCTTGATCCGGTCAAGTTCCTTATCTTTGTCCTTATCAGCGCGAAAATTTACGGCCCCTTCCTGGTACTCCTCACCCTGCTCCCGGAATTCTTCTTCTACCTTATCTCAACGGAAAGGATGCGCAAGCTGAGGGAAGAAAAACTCCTCTCCGGTGATGAAAATGTCTCCCTGCCTGACTGCGCCATAGAGCTTAAAAACGTCAGATTTGCCTACAACGAGGAGGAGGTGATAAAAAACGTAAGCCTTGTCATCCCGCAGAACAGCGTTACTGCCTTTGTGGGACCTTCGGGCAGCGGAAAAAGTACGCTTTCCCGCCTGATTGCCCGGTTCTGGGATGTTAAAAGCGGCGAAATAACCATAGGCGGCAGAAACATCCGCGGCATCGATCCCGAAGGACTTTTAAGTTATATGAGTTTTGTGTTTCAGGATGTGGTGCTTTTCAACGACACGGTGATCAACAACATCCGCATCGGGAAGAAAGACGCAAGTGACGATGAAGTATACGCCGCCGCGAAAATGGCCCGGTGCGACGAATTCATCCGCGCCATGCCTGATGGCTACAACACCCTGATCGGCGAAAATGGCTCCACCCTTTCGGGAGGCGAACGCCAGCGTATCTCCATCGCACGGGCACTGCTCAAGGACGCGCCTGTTGTTTTGCTGGACGAAGCCACCGCCTCCCTTGACCCGGAAAACGAGATACGGATTCAGGAGGCCATTTCCGCCCTGGTCAAAGGCCGGACCGTCATTGTAATCGCCCATCGCCTCCGCACCATCATGGACGCGGACAAAATCGTGGTGCTTGACAAGGGCGAAGTGGCCGAGGAAGGCTCAAGCGAAGAACTGCTTGCCAAGGGCGGCCTCTTTGCGCGGCTCTACACTATTCAGCAGGAGAGCCTCGGCTGGTCGGTAGGAAGGTGACAGTCACCCTGTTCGCATAAAGGCGCTAAACTTGCCCGCAATGAAGTTAAATCTATAGTTTGTTCGTGGAGTTGCGGACCGCCGGCCGATGAGGTTCGCGGTTAAATTTCTTCATTTTCGCTTTAGTTTTGAGGAACCAATATAGATTTGACAGCCTGTATTCCTCTGGATCAAGTTTAGTTTATGTCCCGAGATTGAAAATATCATAGGGGTCTTCTCCCAGGCGGCGGTGCTGGACCGCTTCCAGAATATGGGCGGTTGTCATAAAGTCCTTCCCTTCCAGATCGGCAATGGTGCGTCCCACCCGGAGTATGCCGTGGAATGCCCGGCCCGACAGATTCAGTTTTTCCAGAGCCAAATGAAAGGCGTTTTGGGCTTCCCTGGTCAGGACGCAGTATTTTTCTGTCATTCCCGTTGTCATCCGGGCGTTGCGGCGTACACCTGTTCCTTTGAAGCGTTCCCGCTGGATTTCCACCGCTCGGCTGACCCGGCGGGCTACGGTTTCGCCGGATTCCTCCCGTCCGCCGGTCAGTTCCGCCGGGCCGGGAGGTATAACCACGGTCCGCAGTTCCACCCGATCCAGCAGGGCTCCGGAAAACTTCCGCCAGTACCGGTGTATTTCTTCGGGAGTACAGAAACAGCCCGAATAAGAAAGCGGCGTTTCCGACGGATTTGATCCCGGTCCCTCCGTCCGGGGGCGGACACCCAGTCTGCCGCAGGGACAGGCGTTGGCGGCCATGATCAACTGAAAATCTGCCGGCAGCGGGACGGGCCCTTCCGCCCTGGAAATGGTAATCACCCGGTCTTCCAGAGGTTCCCGCAGGGCCTGGAGTACATTGGCCCTGAATTCCGGGGCCTCGTCCAGGAACAGAACCCCAAAGTTGGCCAGGCTGATCTCTCCGGGCCGCACGGTTTTGCCGCCTCCAAGAATACCCTCCGGGGTGGCGGAATGATGGGGTGAGCGGAAAGGAGGTCGGGTGATGAGGCCCCCTTCCAGTTGACCGGCCAGGCTGTGCAGACGGGTCACCTCCACCGCTTCCCAGGTTTCCAGGGACGCCATAATCGAAGGCATACGCCGGGCAAGCATGGTCTTTCCCCCGCCGGGAGGGCCGAAGGCCAGCAAGTTGTGTCCGCCGGCGGCGGCGATTTCCAGGGCTCTCTTGTACCGGCCCTGTCCCTTGACCTCGGCAAAGTCGCCGAAGATCGCGGCAGGCGGAACCGGCGTCCGGGTCTGCTCCAAAGAGGGCCCGTCCGGGGAGAATGAGCCGGTTTGGGAAAGAACCTTGAAGGCGCGGACAGCCTCGTCCAGGGTGGCGGCGGCGGCATAACGGCCCTCCGAAAGGATAGCCGCTTCCCGGGCATTTTCCACCGGAACGATAAAGTTCCGTATCCCGGCACGGAGAGCCGACGCTGCGGCGGCAAGGGCCCCCCGGACCGGTCTGAGCCTGCCGGAAAGTTCCAGTTCCCCAAGGATCATCACATTCACCGGGAAAGAAGGGACTTCCTGTCCGGTCACTCCGTCCGCCTCCGGGGAGGGGATAAGTCCGGCGGCGGCCATCACCGCCAGGGCAATAGGAAGGTCCAGGGAAGCGCCGTCCTTTCGTACCCCGGCGGGCGCCAGGTTGATAAGGACCCGGTCCTGGGGAAAGGCATACCCCGAATTCCTAAAGGCTACCCGCACCCGTTCTCTGGCCTCCCGCACCGCCCCTTCCGCAAGGCCGGTGATGTCTATACCCGGTATTCCCCGGCGTATATCCGCTTCGACCCGGATAATGATTCCATCGGCCCCGTAAGGCGCATAAGCCATTACATACATACTGTTACCTCAGAAATATATATGGAGCGATACTGCACGACGCTTTAACAGAAAAGCAAAAAAATGAAAAAAGGGGAGGGCACGGAATTTTTGTTACAAAATTCGGATTCTTCCGCAGATTTCGTCGTATTCCGGTTCGGTCCCCGCTCAGTTCCCCAGTATCCTTTCCCGGTATGCCGTGCCGATACGGATCAGCGTCTCTCCTGCGTTCTCCCCCGGCAGGATTTTCTGGTGGAAGTCTATGGTAAACTGATTCATGGAAAAATGGCGGTAAAAAAACAATTCTGTTTTGCGTTTGGGATGGCGTTTATACCAGGAACGTATGGTGTCGGTGTAGGTTTCAAAGACGCCGCCGGTACGCATTTCGGAATAACCGGTGATCCAAACCGGAATGGGGGCCAGGGCCTCGTGAAATGCGGACAACAGGCGGGCCATGACTTCCTGAGAGGAGACAATGGCTTCGGCTATTGTTCCTCCACCAAGACGTCGAAGTTCCGCCAGTTCCGCTGTCCGGGGGGTGTGAATGGGGGTTTTGTTCAGGATAAGTACGTTTTTACGGAAGTCTATGTCCAGAGCGGGGTTTTCCCGGAAGAACTTTTCCGCTAATTTACCCGCCGGCCCTACCAGATAGCGTCGGTTTTCCGCAGCTTGCTCACGGCGGCCAGGGTTGTCCGCCACAAGGATAAGCCTAATATCGCCGTCCGGGGTAACCTCGTCCAGAGCTTCGTTGTAAACAATGGGGGTCTCCACTGTGTAAGCCGGCCCTGTGCGGCGGTTTACCAGATGTTGCTGGAAAACGCCCAGATCAGGAAGGTTTCGCCGTAAATCTTCAATCCACGCCCTATACCTTTCCCGTACTGCGGAAAATGATACCCATGCTCTTTTATTCATAATTTGCCTTAATTTGCAAACAACCGCGATTCATCTCTTAATCTTCAATCGACAACCTTCAGCAACCTTATCCTGAAGCTCCCCCACAAACCGTCAAGGAGGTTCAAAGCAGAGGCGCGCTGCCGGTATGGACCCGCCTGTGCATTCAATTCGATTTAAGGTACTTTATTTGCGGTTATATCTCAAATGTTTGAAATAAATTTGCCGATAAACAAGCTATATCATTCAGGGAGGATATTAACACTTTTGCGGAGAGGATCAAAGGGATTTCTTCCGTTTTTTTTATTTTTTACGTTAATTCAAGCCCTTGTTTTCGCCCAAACCGGGGAGGAAGAAAATTCTATCCCTA
>JAITBO010000398.1 GCA_031283505.1 Treponema sp.
GTTTTTTTAAGCTGTATAGTCAATATTTTATGGAGATTGGTCAAAAATTTACTTTAATTCAGGCAGGGGAAGTCCGCCGCCGTCAACAGGCTAAAAAATTTTGTCCGCCCATTGCGGGCCAATATGCGATTAACCTGTAGATTTTGGAGCTAATTTCAAAACCGGTTATTTTGAAATCGCCTCTTTGTTTTTGAATTTGGGCGCATCAGCCTCTGAGATACTGTTCTGTAAGGAAATGATTGTAATACATCTCCATAAGGAGATGGGCACATCCGGCGCAAGCGCCGGACCGGGCTATCCGCTTAAATCTTTTTTGCCTGTGGCAAAAAAGGATACCGCTCCTATCCCTTGCGCGTATCCCGGCGGGCCTGCGTCCGCCGGGAACAGGGATTATCAATTCCAGCCGGAATATCCGCCCACCATGTTGAGACCGTTGTAGAACAGATCATCATTCTCTCCCACCGTGGTTTCCTTGCGGTACGTGGAACAAGAGACCGCGTGGCCTATATCAGACTGGATGACCTCTAACAAATCCTTTACCACATTGCTCTTGACCAACTCTACGCTGTCATACCCGTATATCGTACTCCCGTTCATAGTAAACGTACTTGTACCGTTCATGATGTTGTCTATTATTTTCGCACTTCAAAAAAATTCGGTCATCTTTATTCCAAAAGAAGAAGCGCAAAGTAAGCGGGACGGAAACCATGGTTCCACCAAAATAAAAAAACCAGGGGCCGTAAAATTTACGGCCCCTGGTTAGAATTCACAGAACTAATTAGAGTCTGTCCATAATGTAGACACATTATGGACAGACTACCTTAAAATCTGCATTTTCGTAACCTTTAGGTGAGAAAATGCAAGGTCTGTCCACAAAATAACCGACTTTGTGGACAGACTCTAATTACTTCTTCAGATTGTAGAACGCTTTTTTCCCGGCATACTCGCCCACGCCCTCAAGCTGGTCTTCAATGCGCATAAGCTCGTTGTACTTGCAGATCCGGTCAGTGCGGCTCATGGAACCGGTCTTGATCTGGCCGGTTTCCAGGGCCACTACCAAATCGGCGATAAAACTGTCCTCAGTTTCGCCGGAACGGTGGGAGATGATGGCGGTATAGCCGGCCCGTTTAGCCATTTCCACCGCTTCGTAAGTCTCGGTTACCGTGCCAATCTGGTTCACCTTGATAAGGATGGAGTTGCAGGAACCTTCTTTGATACCCCGCTCAAGGCGTTTGGTATTGGTTACGAAGAAATCGTCCCCGACTATTTGTATTTTGGAGCCCAGAGCCTTGGTCATCTTGACATAGCCGTCCCAGTCGTTCTGATCCAAGGGATCTTCAATAGAGATGATCGGGTATTTATTCACCCACTTGGTATAGATGTCGATCATTTCATCGGCAGTGAACAGCTTACCCGGATTGCTCTTCCAGAACTTGTAGCCTTGCTTACCGCCTTCATCGAAAAGCTCTGAACTGGCGCAGTCCAGGGCGATAGCAATCTGTTCGCCGGGTTTGTACCCCGCCTTCTCTATGGCGCTTACGATGAAGTCCAGGGCTTCCTCGTTGCCGATGTCCGGAGCAAAACCACCCTCGTCTCCCACTGCGGTATTCTTGCCCGCCTCCTTGAGGATATTCTTGAGGGTATGGAAGATCTCCGCAGTCCAGCGGACTGCTTCCCGCATGGAGAGCGCGCCTACAGGCATGACCATAAATTCCTGGAAATCGATCTTGTTGTCCGCGTGTTTGCCTCCATTGATGATATTCGCCATGGGCACGGGCAACAGGTTGGAATGAAAAGTTCCTAGGTACTTGTAGAGAGGCACTCCCAGGAAATCCGCGGCAGCCCGGGCGGTGGCCATAGAGACCCCCAGGATGGCGTTGGCCCCCAACTTACCCTTGTTCTCAGTTCCATCCAGTTCTATCATGGTCCGGTCTATGTCCACTTGATCCAGGGCGTCCAACCCTTGAATCTCCGGGGCGATGATGTCATTCACGTTTGCTACAGCTTTCTGTACGCCCTTACCCAGATACCGGTCCTTGTCTCCATCACGAAGCTCTACCGCTTCATGTTCTCCTGTAGAAGCCCCTGACGGAACCGCAGCCCGGCCCATGAAACCGTCCTTCAGGACCACATCCACTTCTACCGTTGGGTTACCCCGGGAATCCAGAATTTCCCTAGCCTCGACATATTCAATAAGACTCATACCTTTCCTCCGCATTTAACATAATATATTGCTATTCTCCGGCTTTTACACTAACAAGTCAAGCCTCCGAATTGAATCATCGAAAATGTAACCGAAATAGCTGGTTTGAGACAGCAGGAAAATGTAACCCAAATCGACACACTTCCGGGAGAAACCGGAGGTCAAAATGGGGTTGCACATGAACGAACGGAAAGCAGGAAAGCGGGAAACTCGAGGGGAGCGCCACAAGGCAGGCAAGAAGGAAAAAGGCTTAATGCTGGACCAGTATGTCTGGACCTTACACCCAGTTCCGCGCCCCCGGCCCCCCATGGGCCCGCCTATGCGCGGCATGGGGACACACACACTGAGCCGGGGGGGGGAGGGGGGGGCTGCTATGCCTCGAAAGCGGCTTCCATGGAACAACACGGGGGGCCCGTGTTGTTCCAGCCGACAGGATCCCAACGTAGTTTAGTGCGTCCCCGTAAACCCATCCGGGGCCCATGGGGGAACGCCGAACAGTTCCTCGATCCGTTTGCGGAAATAGTCCGGCAGGGGAGCCTCCAGGCGGCGGGGCAGTCCGGGGAGGGTTTGGCCGGGCAGTTCCAGGGAATGGGCGTGGAGCAGGAAGCCGCCCCCCTGCGCGGCGCCCCCGTATTTGCGATCCCCCGCCAGGGGATGGCCGTGGGCAGCGGCCTGGACACGGATCTGGTGGGTGCGGCCGGTGTCCGGTTCCAGCCGGGCCAGGGTGACTCCGGCTGCGCTTGCCGCGGCGTTGCGCGCCAGGGGCCGGACCCGGGTCCGCGCTTCCCTGGGGGCCTCGCCGCTTGCGGGGCCGGGGGAAACAAAACTCTTCCCCAGATCCCGGTCCCGGATTAGGATGTCCTCCCAGGTTTCGTCCCGATCGAGGATTCCCTCCAGCAGCGCCAGATAGGTCTTGCGGACGCGCTTTTCCCGGAGCAGGGACCTGAAACCCCGCGCCCCCTCCAGGCTTTTTGAAAAGACGATGATCCCGCTGGTGGGCCTGTCCAGGCGGTGAAGGGGGCCGGGCTTGAACGAAAGGGAGGGGGGAAGTTTCGGCGCAAGGTAGGCGCGCGCCAGGGTTTCCAGACTGTTCCCAGACCCGCGATCCGATCCATGAACCGCCAGTCCCGCCGGCTTGTTCAGGATAAGAAAGTCCGCGTCTTCCCACAGTATATGCAGCTTAGGCAAGTCCCAGTTCGGCGCCCTATTGGGCGTTTCCTGTTTTTCCGCGGGAACAACGGAAACGGCATCGCCGCGGCCAAGGGGAATTTGTATAGCCGACCCGGATCGAACCCGGCAGGCGCCGTTTTCCGGAACGCCGTCCACCAGGACCCTGCCCTTACGCAAAAGGCTGTGGATAGCGGAGAGGGGCATATCCGGCAGGGCCTTTCGCAGTATCCTGTCCAGACGCCGTCCGTTGTCATCAGCCGCCGCGGTAAGCGTTATAGCCATAGCTCATGCCGGGAAACAGGGGTTGGGCGCCAAGCGGTCACATACGGGCGCCTTTCCGCTTTTGCAAATCCCCCTCCCGCTTTTCAATGGCCTCTTTTACCATGGCAATTTCCGCAAGGATGGCGCTCACCGCAGGTTCGTCCCGGGAAACAGTATCAGCGCCCCCTTCGGAAAAGCGGCTGTAGACCTCCGCTCCGAGGCGGCCAATGAGTTTCCGTCCCTGGGCTTCGAACTGCCTTATTTCCAGTTTGAGGACCCCGACTTCGCCCAGCTCCTGGGCCTTGGCTCCCGCTTTGGCGGCAAATTCCTTCGACGCCTCCAGCCCCCGGCTGCCCCAATCCTGGGCTTTCTCCCCGGCCTTTGCCACAAAGTCCTTGGAAACTGTCGCTCCCTGTTCCAGAAGCTCCTTCATTCTTTCGCCAAATGTCATACAATCCTCCAATGCCTGCTATAAATATAGCACAAATAGTTGTCCCGGGAAATACCGCCTCCATTCGTCTTTTTTACGGTTACGGCGTATAGGGAACGCCGTTGATGGTCAGCGACGCG
>JAITBO010000008.1 GCA_031283505.1 Treponema sp.
GTTCTGAAGCGGGACTTCCCGGCTCTGGAGCGGGAGATCGAGATCAGCCTGCACAGCCGGAAGCAGCACCGCCAAGCCGCCGTGATTTACGAAAACCCGGATATGTTTGACCGGGTAAAACGGGCCTGGGCTGTATGGATGCTGGCCAATATTTCCTACGGCTGTAAGTTAAATGGTTGTTTTGGCTATGACCGAACGGGTTCCAATAGCCGGAAGCTGGCGAACAAACGGTCAAATTCCAATGTCGATTACGCAATCCGCTTGCAGCAGGTACAAGTCGAGTGTTGCGATGCCCTGCGAATCATCCGAAGCCGGGATACGCCGGAAACCTTTTTCTATCTCGATCCACCGTACGTGGGAGCGGACCAGGGCCATTATGACGGGTATTCCCAGGAAGATTTTGACGCGCTCCTGGGGCTTCTGGAGGCCATCCAGGGGAGGTTCCTGTTAAGCTCTTTCCATAATGCAAGCCTTGCGGACTGTACCCAGAAGAACGGCTGGCATACCGTGGAGCTTCGGCTGTCCTCATCCATGACCCATGGTCAAGGCCGAACAGTGCGGGATAAGGTTGAGGTCTTGACGGCCACCTACCCTATCAAAGCCCCGGAGAAGGGGCACAAGAAATAGAACAAAGCCCTGAAATACGCAACCACCTGCGTATTTCAGGGCTTTTTCCGGCTATGCGATTGTAAGGCCGTTTTACTATGTGTAATTACTAGGCGGCCTGTATTCGCTGGCGTTTTTAGTTCTGTTCGCTGGCGCGTTCACCCCGGGTAGCAGGTTGCCGCCAAGACGTCCTCCCTTTTCATAAATCACCGGCATGTGGCCGCGCAGCTTGAGTACCCGGGCCGCTTCACAGCCGGCGACTCCGCCGCCTATTATCAGTACCTTCTTGGCCGACAAAGCGGGAACCAGCCGGTTTACCCGCTCCCGGCAGGTTTGAGGATTTACGGCGCAGTTCAGCGCGGAGTATTCCTGGATACGGCCCATGCAGCCTTCCTGGCAGGAAAGACAGGGCCGGATGTACGCCGCCCGGCCCGCTCTGAGTTTATTCACATAATCCGGATCCGCCAGCAGGGGCCGTCCCAGACTGATGATGTCGCAAGCGCCTTCTTCCACCGCTTTGGATGCCATGTCAGGCTCATCCATCCGCCCGGCGCAAAGTATGGGCACATCCACCGTTTCTTTCATCAACTTGGCAAATGGAAGGTACAGCCCCTTGGCCTGGTACATGGGGGGATGGCTCCACCACCATGAATCGTAGCTGCCCACATCCACATCCAGCGCGTCATAGCCGTAAGATACCAGCAGTTTGGCCGCCTCCACACCCTCGGGTAAATCGCGCCCTTTTTCCACGAATTCTTCACCGGGCAGGGCGCCGTCGCGCAGGCCCTTGATAAAGCTTTTGGGACTATAGCGAAGCGTAACGGGGAAATCCTTGCCGCAGCGGGCTTTGATTTCCTCCACAATTTCCCGGGCGAACCGGAGGCGGTTTTCAAGGCTTCCGCCGTATTCGTCGGTACGCTGGTTGAACAGCGCGATGGCAAACTGGTCAATCAGATATCCTTCATGCACGGCGTGTATCTGCACGCCGTCAATTCCGGCGCGCTTTGCGTTAAAGGCTCCCTCGCCAAACTGATGAACGATGGTCTTGATTTCATCTACCCGCAATTCGCGGCAGGTTCTGTCCAGCCAACGGTGCTGGATAGGCGAAGGCGCAACCGGGGGATGATCTCCCAGGTTTGTGGGGACGGTGACCCTTCCAAAGCCCCCGGACATCTGCAGGAACATTTTCGCGCCGTAGGCGTGAATCCGCTCGGTCAGTTCCTTGCCGGTACGCACAAAATGCACCGGGTTGTGGGTAGAACAGGGGCAGGCCGGCATGGAGTGTTCCTCCACGACATTGTCCACAAAGGTAACGCCGGTAATAATTAGGCCCGTACCGCCTTTTGCGCGCTCGGTGTAGTAATCAATGCCGCGCTGGTTGAAACCTCCCTCGGCATCGGCAAGCCCAAGCGGTCCCATGGGAGCCATTGCGAAACGGTTTTTAATCTCCACTGTTCCAATTTTTATTGGCGTAAAAAGATTGCGATACGGTACCATATCCTTCTCCTTGATAAGCACTTTGGTATCTTTTCGGTAATGCTACCTGTGATCGGGGTATTTGTAAAACAAAAGGTTTTTTGATTGACACAACTAGCAGTTGTGATAAACTGGGGTATGGAGTATTATCAGTTACTTAACTTCCTCAGTGTCTGTCAGGAAAAGAGCTTTACCAGTGCTTCCAGACGGAGGTTCATTACCCAGCAGGGACTCAGTAAGTCCATTAAGGAACTGGAAAACGAACTGGAGGTTCCCTTATTTTTCCGGACCCGGCAGGGCATCGAGCTTACCGAATTCGGCAGTGCCCTGGAAAAGACCGCGCAATCGTATATTAACCAGTACAACTACATCCTTGATTCAATTAAGAAATTAAGAGAAAAAACCAGGTCTTATGTATCTATCGGTATAGTCAACGGTTTAAACGATGTACTGCCCCTCAATTTTTTCAAGATCTTTCTTGACACCTACCCGGATATTTCCCTGAATATTATGAGTTTTACCGACGACGAATGCCAGGACGCGATTGCGGAACATAAACTCCAACTGGGCCTGTCTCTCGCACCGGTGGATTTCAGCCGTTTTGAGTCCCGGTACTATAAAAAAAGTAAGATCGGCCTTATCGCGGGAAAGCAGCACCGGCTTTCCGGGCGATCTTCCATAAAAATACAGGAGTTAAAAGAAGAGGAAGTGATCATTCTTAATTCCAACAAGTACCTGGTGGATTTATGCGCTATGAACGGGATCAGGTCCGTCATTCACTTACAAGCATCGGAGACGAGCCTGATCTACGAACTGTGCAGTACCAACCGTATTGTGGCTTTTTGGGCGGACTCCATTTACCGCTTTCCGGGCCTTGCCCATATCGCGGTTGAAGATATAGACGTATACCGGGAGTACCACCTTATTGTGAACAGGCATATCTACATGAGCGAAGCGGCGCGGCAATTTTGCGAATATGCGGAACAGGGACTTGCAAAGGCGGACCCGGACTAAGGACAGGCCCAGGACTCGAAGATTTTTACCGCTTCCATGGCGTCTTTGCTCCAGGAGTCGGCGCCCACATAGCGGCAGACTTCTTCGTTTACCGTATTCCCCCCTATGGAGATTTTTAGCCCTTCCCGCAGGCCCGCTTCAGTGATGGCGTCTATGGTCTGTTTCATTGACGCTATGGAGAGGGTCAACACCCCCGAGAGTCCAAGAACCCGGGGATGATATTCCCGCACCGCCTGAACAAAAGACGCGGGTTTTTGATCTACCCCTATATCTTTAACCTTGAACCCGGATATCTCGCTCAGGCTCTTTAAAATATTTTTGCCGATGTCATGAACATCCCCTTCCACGGTACCGAGAAGAATAAGGCCCCGGGAACTGCCGGTGCTGACACCCAGCAAGGGCTTTAGCTTCTCAATAGAAGAAGCCAGCAGCTCCCCGGCAAATATAAGATCTCCCGCGCAGTATTTGCCTATCTCGAAACGGTCCCCCACGATTTCCATGCCCTGATGAAAGGTTTCCACCACCCTCCAGGTTTCCTTGCTGTCCGGATTTAAAGCGACGAACTCTTCCAGGAGCGTATTAGTTTTCTCCTCCTCTAATTTCCCGACCGTTTCTTTCAATAAATTCAGATCGATCACCTTTATACTCCGGTTATAGCTGCAATTATTCCGTAAAAATTAAAACCTGTGTTCCCGCTGTACGCTGATCCAGTGATCGACGGTGAATTTATCAACGACCCACTGGGCGTTAAAACGCCCGATACCCGAGGCTTTCACGCCGCCGAACATGACCTGGGTTTCATCGTTTATCGACTGATCGTTGATATGTACCATGCCGGTGTCCATGTCCCGGGCAAGGATCATCCCGTGGAAAAGATCTTCGGTGAAAATGCTGCCGGAAAGGCCGTGTTCGGTATCGTTGGCCGCCGCAACCGCCTCCGCTTCGCTTTTAACCCTGATCACCGAACACACCGGGCCGAATACCTCGTTACAGGACGCGGGCATGTCATTGGCCGCGTTGGCAAAGATCCAGGGGGAGATGACGTTACCCTCCGTTTTTCCTTCCAGCGCAACCCTGGCGCCGGCATTGACACTGCCCCGGATAAAGCCTTCCACACTCTCCACCTGTCCCTTGTTGATAATGGGGCCCACAAATACCTCGGGATCAGAGGGATCGCCTGCCTTGAGGCGTTTGGTTTCCTCCACAAAGGCCTCCACAAAAGAATCGTAGACTGAATCCAAAACGATGATCCGGTTAAGGGCCATACACACCTGGCCGGCGTTGAAGTTGGAACCAAACGCCGCGGCCCTGGCCGCCCTGGCTATGCCGGCGTCCGGCAGGACAATCATTACATTGTTGCCCCCTAGTTCCAGGGATACATCCTTTATCTGCCCTCCCGCCACTTCGCCGATCCGTTTTCCCACCGCGGTTGAGCCGGTAAAGGAGATGATCCGCGGTACCGGATGGTTGACCACCGAATCGCCGATCTCGGAACCCTTGCCCGCCAGGGCGTTAAAGAGCCCCGGGGGAAAGGCGCCGGATTTTTCGATGATTTCGGCAATACAGAACGCAGAACCGGGGCTGTCGGAAGAAGGCTTCAGCACCACCCCGTTGCCGGTCGCAAGGGCGGGTATCACCGAGCGCATGGTCAGAATAAAGGGGAAATTCCAGGGGGCAATGGTTCCCACCACACCCTTGGGCATCCTAAAAACATAGTTTTCCTTGCCGGGCATATTGGAAGGGATGATCTTCCCGTCCATCATCAGGGGGAAGGCCATGGCTTCCCGGATAATATCCTGGCATACAAAGACTTCCAGATCCGCCTTAGGTTTTACCGCGCCGTCTTCCTCAAGAAGACATGCGTATACATCGGGAATAGCGTCAACAAAGGCTTTCAACAGGGTTTCAAGCGCGGCCCGTTTCTGGCCGGGAGACGTTTTGGCCCATTCCCTCTGCGCTTCAGCGGCAGCTTTATAGGCTTCATCCACATCCCGAACTCCCGCGGAACGGTAACTGTAGAGTTCCTTCCCCGTATAAGGATTATAGTCGGTTAAAGTCCCGCTTCCGCTCCCTTCCCGCCACTGCCCGGCGATATACTGTTTCGGATATGCTTTCATAGACCACCCTCCGTAAATATAGGTTAAGTCAGTATACCACGGATTTTTCAAAGGGGAAACATCCTGACGGAAAGGAGCAGGGCAATTTTTCTTGACGGAAAAACCGGTGTACCCTATAATAAGGGAACCTTGGAGGCCCCGGGGGGATTTTTCCAAGCTTTCCTGAGATTCGTGCTGGTAAATTCCACGCCCTTCAGGTACCGGCGGCGTGGTGTGGAGGTATACCATGAAAAGACTGATGGCCGGCCTGCTCTTCTTCATGATACAACAGACCCTATTCGCCCAAATAACCCTCGACCGGGCGCTAGGCGAAGCCGTGGGCGAACTCAACGCCAAACTTAGTCCCAGGGCCACCGTGGCCATGGTGAATTTCAACTCCGGATCGGAAAAGATGGCCGCCTTTGTCATCGAAGAAGTACACCGCCTGTTGGTACAGGCACAGGGCCTGACCGTTATCGAACGGCGGCAGATTGACCTCCTGCGGGAAGAACTCAATTTCCAGATGTCCGGCGAAGTCAGCGATGAAACCTTCCAGGGAATTGGGCATATGATTGGCCTTGAGCATATCATCACCGGGTCCATCGAACGGATCGGCAAGGTGTACCGTTTCCGCGTGTGGG
>JAITBO010000131.1 GCA_031283505.1 Treponema sp.
ATGCACTCCATGATTTTTTGGTCTTTTTCCTCCTTATTCCTGCATTTTGACCAAAAGGGTGATCTTTTCGCTCGTGAATTAGCTGCCTTAGAGGGTGAACGAATCGCTCGTTATTGACATACCCGTGAAGAAGCCGAAACTCTGACGGAACTGCTGAAACTCGCCCTTCCTCCCACCCTTTTGGCTACGGGCTTAAAGGAGCAGATAGTAACCGGGAGCGGGAAGATCACCGTGGTTATGTGGCCCATCGTGGTGGATACGATGTTTACGGCAACAGGGAATCGGACCGCCGCGTCCACGGTAAGCGATGGGAAGCCGGGGACGGTGAGCCTGCTCCCCCTTAACTGGAAGGTAACCTGGACGGTAAAGAAGGGAGCTTCCGGGAACGGCTTTGAGTCCCTGGTAACAGATGGTAACGGACAAACAAGCCATCGTAACGGCTACGGGGCAGACATACACGGATGCTCTTACCGTTGCGGAAAACGTGATAACTCTGGAGTCTATAGGCAACTACACGGCGGGGATAACGAAGATAGGGACGGTCGGGTCTGTACAGTTCAAGCTGGAATACGTGCCGTTTAACGTAACCGACGATAATCCGAACCCCTGGACCGATTATAACGGTAAGTCGTTTTTTGACCTGAGCGGTAACAAGGAGCCGGTATGGATCATACGGAACGGGATAAACGACGAAGCCCAGGACGAGTATACGGACTTTACCGGGTTTGGGGCAGATACAGGGAAGAACGGGAACGGAGCGGTGTCCTATGTGGTAGCGGCGGACGGACCGCCGGACCCGGCAAACCCGCAGACCGGAGACCTGGTTATCAGGGACGGGAAGTTTGTAGGGCCTGTGGATTCAACCGAGCCGGAGATAAGCTATATCACCGGGGGGTATGAGGGGACTGCGGAAGTATATTACGCAGTGGTGCCAGTACCGGTAGGAAAGACGACATCAGCGCCGGCCTATAGCGCATACACGGATAGCCTTGAAGCGGTGGCTGCGACCATTATTCCGGCGGATCCCAATCTTCCTCCTGAACCGCACACAAAAAAGGTAAGCCTGTCCGGAACAGGGAACTACGATATATATGTAGTGTTGTTCCAGGATGGGAAGGTGAGTACGCCGGTGAAGATCAACACGAAGAAAGGCGGTGGAGTCATAGATTGGGGGTGGTCGCCTGACTACATGGTGTTGGTGGAAGGCGGGACCTTCACAATGGGGAGCCCGACGATGGAAGCAGATAGATCGCCTAATCAACATGAAAAGCAACATCTTGTAACGGTGAGCAGCTTTTATATGAGTATGTACGAAGTAAGCCAGGCGGAATATAAGTTATTCAAGCAGACTCATGTTAGTGGTTTTACAGGGGATAAGCTACCGGTGGAGGATGTAACCTGGTACGAGGCGGTGGAGTATTGCAATTGACTGAGTAAGACGGATGGTCTGACCGAGGCGTATACGGTAACGAAGGATACATGGACGGTAAGCTGGGACAAGACCGCAAATGGGTACCGGCTACCGACTGAGGCGGAATGGGAATATGCGTGTCGTGCTGTTGGTCCTGTTGCTCCACCTTACCCGCCGTTTAACACAGGGAACAACATCACAACGGCGTGGGCGAACTTCGATGGGAGGACTACGTACAATGGGCAGAATACGGGAGGGAGCTACCTAGGGAAGACAGTGGAGGTAGATAGTTATTCGCCGAATGCGTGGGATTTATACAATATGCATGGGAACGTGGTGGAGTGGTGCTGGGACTGGTATAAGACGGACTACTATAGTGAAGATGTACAATGGTCGGACCCTGTTGGGCCTGATAATGGCGATAACCGTGTGGTACGGGGCGGGGGCTGGAACAACCACGCCAATATGCTGCGTTCGGCGCAACGGTACAACCACAGCCCATCGGCCCAGTACACCTCCCTAGGCTTCCGGCTGGCGCACAACTCCGGCGAGGGTAACTGAGTTCCATTGTTCCACCGCGCCAATGTACAAGGGATAGGAGCGGTATAAAGTTTTGACAGGCAAAGCCTGTCAAAACTTTATTTTAGCGGATAGCCCGGTCTGGCCGCATAGCGGCCAGATGCGCCCAACTCTTTATCTATAATTGCCGGGAGCGGATATCCAATTCTCCCGGTCTTGAGACGCCTTTCCGCTTCATATAGGCGGCAATCCCGTCGATGATTTCGATCATCGTCCGGGGATGGGCGAAAGTGGCGGACCCAACCTGGACTGCGGCGGCGCCTGCCATGAGGTATTCCAGGGCGTCTTCCGTCCGAGCTATACCGCCCATGCCTATCAGGGGAACCTCCACGGCTTCCCGGAGTTCCCAGACCATCCTGAGGGCGATGGGTTTGACTGCGGGACCCGAAAGACCGGCGCTTACATTGTCGAAAACCGGCCTGCGTTTTTCGATGTCGATGGCCATAGCCTTGAAGGTGTTCACCAGGGAGAGGGCGTCCGCGCCGGCGTTCACACAGGCGGCGGCTACGGCGGCCAGGCAGGGGGCGTTGGGAGAGAGCTTTACAATGAGGGGCTTGCCGTTTAGGGCCCGCCGTACCGGAGCGGTTACCGAGGCCGCCGCATCGCCGTCCAGACCGAAGGCCATACCCCCGGCTTTGACGTTAGGACAGGAGATATTGAGTTCAACCATATCTACGGACGAAGCGTTCAGGAGCCGCGCGCCTTCGGCGTATTCCCCGATGGATGATCCCGACAGATTCGCTATCACTACCGGGCCCAGGGCGCGGAGGGCCGGGAGTTCCTTTTCGATGAAGGCGGGAATGCCGGGATTCTCAAGGCCGATGGAATTGAGGAGTCCCGCCGGGCTTTCCCAGAGCCGCACCCCTTCGTTGCCGGGCCGGGGATACAGGGTAAGGCCCTTGGTACAGATACCTCCCAGGCGGGAGACATCCACAAGCCCCCGGTATTCCCGGCCATAGCCGAAGGTTCCTGATGCGGCGATAACCGGATTGGCGAAGCGTATGCCCGCGACAGTAACCGTGAGATCGGGAACCGGCTGTCTTTCCGCGTCTTTACATGGACAGTTATACTGTTCGTTTGTGTTCCTGCTCATTTGCCCCCATCCTCATCTGAGGCTGTTTCAAAAGTTCATTTTTTGGAACAGCCTCAGCCATCAAACAGAATCTCTGCCGCCGGAAAAACGGGGCCGTCCGTGCAGCAGCGTTTGTTTCCTCCGGCGATCTTGACGGTACACCCGAGACAAGCGCCTACTCCGCAGGCCATACGCCGTTCCAGGCTGATGAAGCAGGGAACCCCCGCCGCCGCGCACTTTGCCCTTACCGCCTTGAGCATGGGTTCCGGGCCGCAGGCGCAGACCGCATGGTACTTGCCGGGATCGAGAAGGCCGGGGATAAGGCCCTTGCTGCCCCTGCCGCCGTCTTCGGTGGCAAGGACGATCTCTCCGGCTTCAATTTCCCCGTGGCGAAACACCCGGCCAAAAAAGGCGTCGTATTCTCTATCTTCCGGCTCGGAGGACAGGGTTTTAAAGCCGGCGTAAAAATCGAATTTCGTATTCTGAAGTTCCAGAGCCAGGGCAATGAGGGGGGCTATGCCTATGCCGCCTCCGATCAGGGCGATTTTTCCCCTGCTTTTTTCATCCGGCAGAAAATCCGTCCAGGCGTTTCCCAAAGGGCCGGTAAGTTCCACTTTGTCGCCGGGTTGCAGGCCGGATAGTTCCGCCGTTCCTTTGCCGCGCAGGGCGATCATGAAACGGAGGCTGCCGAAGGAGCGGTTTTGGGCCGCTTCGCAAGGTTCCGGCGTGTCCGGCGCCGCCGGATCCCAAAAGGCGACGCTGATAGGCCGGCTTAAAAAACAACTGGTCCGTTCCGGCCTGACCAGGAAGAACTGGCCTGCGCCGGGAGGCGGACCCGCCCAGGCTATGTCCAGACTGAATATTTCTTTGTTGATCCGCTGATTGCAAAGGACCTCGCTAAGAAGCGTCCGCCCTTCGCGGAGAGGAGGGCTCATCCGGCGTTTCCCGCAGGGGTTGCCGGTATCCGCTCCGATGCGGCCCCCAGGAGCCTGTTGCACTTGTAGAATTTTTGCGTATTCATACAAAAATTCCCCGATTATCGGGGCTCCTTATGCAGTTTGTATCGTATAAAAATTCATTTTCATGAATTTTTATACGATTTTGCGTTGAAGCGCAACAAGCTGCCAGGGCGTCCCGCATATCCAGGACGGCTTTTCTTGCGGCTTCGGCGGCGGCGTCCAGGGAGACCTTCTCCCCGGCGGGCAGGGAGGTTTGCCAGGCCCTCAGGATGGTCCGGGAGGCGTTGACCACCCCGCCGTTGCCGTCCCTGAGGAGAAGAGCCGCGTCCTCCGCCGCGCCGCCCTGAGCGCCGTAACCGGGAATGAGGAAGAAAAGATTCGCCCGCCGCTTCCTGATGGCGGACGCCTCTTCCCGTTCCGCGTCGGACTTGGGATCCGCCCCCACCACCGCGCCGAACGCCCCATAACCGTACTTGCCCGGCCCGGCTTCCGCCAGTTCGGAAAGCCGGTCCCCCACGGCATCGTAGAGGCGTTCCCCAGTCTTGAGTTCCCGGTATTCAAAATCCCTCATTCCCTTGTTGGAGGTACGCATGAGTACAAAAGCGCCTTTGCCTTTGGTTTCCGCATATGAGAACCAGGGTTCGATTGAATCCATCCCCATATAGGGGGAAAGGGTAACGAAGTCCGCCTCGAACTCTCCCTCAAAATGGGCTTTGGCGTACTGCCGGGCCGTATCCGCAATGTCCCCCCGCTTGATGTCGGCGATAACCAGGCCGCCTCTTTCCCGAACGGCCCTGAGGGTTTGAGCATAGGCCGCAATCCCGGCAAGCCCCAGGGCCTCGTAGTAGGCGATCTGTACTTTGTAGCAGGCCGCCGCATCCGCCGTGGCGGCTACAACGGCGCGATTATAGGCCAAAACCGCCTCCGCTTCCGAGGCGGCTTCCCGGAGGAAGGCGGGGGGAAGATAAGACGGAGAAGTATCAAGGCCCACACAAACATGGCCTTTCACGGCGACCGCTTCGTAGAGTTTATCCATATTATACATTAGCGTTACTCCTCATATTCTGTTTTGTTTCGCCCACGTCATCGTCAGCCGGACTTTTAAGGCGGCCAAGAGGACTAAGGGGACTCATATACCACCCGTCCCCCATGAATCGTCATGCGAACACGCCCCAGGAGTTCCCGCCCGGCAAAAGGCGAATTCTTTCCCCGGGATATAAAAGCCGAAGGCTTCACTGTCCAGGAAGCATCGGGGTCCAGGATTACCAGGTCGGCCCGGAAACCCGGAGCGATGCGGCCACGGCTTTCGCCCAGGCCCAGGATGCGGGCCGGAACCGCGCTCATCAGGGCGGAAAGCCGGGACAGACTCAGACAGCCTTCCCGGACCAGCTCCGTCCTGCATACGGCAAAGGCGGTCTCAAGGCCCGTAAAGCCCGGCGCGCCCTTTGCCTTGTCCGCCTCCTTATGGGGGGCGTGGTCGGTAGCGATAGCGTCTACGGTCCCGTCCAGGACCGCCGCAATAAGAGCCTGCCTGTCCGCTTCGGTCCTGAGGGGCGGGTTCACCCGGCCATAGGATTCATCCCCCAGAGCGAAGGCGGTTTCCCCGGTAAGGGCCAGGTGGTGGGGCGTAACCTCGCAGGTCAAGGCAAAACCGCGCCCACCTTCCGGCCCGGCCTGTCCCCGGAGAGCAGTCTTGGCCTGCCGGATCATATCCGCCGCCTCTATGGTGGATACATGGGCCACATGGATGCGACAGCCCGCCTGCCGCCCCAGGTCCAGGACCCGGCGGGTCGCGTTGTTTTCTTCGATGCGGCTCCACACATCCCGGCCCGCCCCGGCCTGTTTAGCGGCCTCCGCTTCCGGCCCTCCGGCATCACAATGACAGGAAACCGCAAGACCCAGGCGGCGGGCTTCGGCAAAGGCGGCGAGGAAAAGGCCGTCATCCGCCAGATCCCGGCCGTCTTCGGAAAGGAGCCGGGGAAAGGGAAGGCCCGGAGAAAGGGAGGCTATGTCTGAGAGGGAGCGGCCTTCCATGCCCACAGTCAGGGCCATGGCCGGGTAGAGATCGATGAGGCCCAGAGCATCGGCGCGGGTTTTGAGGGCTTCCAGCGCTTTAAGGGAGTCCAGGGGCGGTTTGGTGTTGGCCATACAGACGACCGTTCCGTAACCCCCGGCGGCGGCGGCCAGGGACGCGGATTCCAAGGTTTCCGCCGGGAGGGGGCCGCAGTCAAGGCCGGGATCACGAAAATGGGCGTGAAGGTCCGTAAAAGCCGGCGTCAGGACAAGCCGCCTGCCGGACGCGCTGCGGGGAAGAAGGTCCTCCGCATCTATACAGACAGCGGCCCTCATACCGTCAAAACCGGCGGACCGCCCGGCGGAAAGAGAACTCACGGCGCCGATAAAACTACCCTCAACAAGTACCGAACCCACCATGTCGGCGAATTCGTCAATTATCCTGAAATTCTTTAATAAAACACGCCGCGGCAAGAGTCCCTCCTGGCAGGTACTCATACCACAAAAAAGGAAAAAAAACAACGCTTGCCATTCATGCTTTTGAAATCCACATCTTCCCTCAGAGCCAATGTATAAGAACTTTTTAAGTGATTCCCTGATATAATGAACAGCGCGTAGTCAAAGGCCGCACAGTCTTAAACCCGGCCCGGTTTACGGGTCAGTATCAATTACCTGTTGTTTTTCCCACTTCCCGCCAAGCCAGCGGACAAGGTAGCAGGTCCCTCGGCAGATAAAGTCGCCGCCCATGGCCAGCCATACGCCCAGGGGCCCTACGCCGAATACATAGGACAGCAGGTAGGCCGCGCTCACCCGGACCGTCCACATGGAGACGGTTGCGACTATCATCACGTACCGGGCGTCCCCTGCGGCGCGGAGGGCGTTGGGAAGGCCGAAACTCATGGCCCAGCCTATGGTCATGGAAATGCAGTGAACCCTCAAAAATGACTCCGCAAACTTGTGGGCCTCAACGCTCAGGCTGAATATACTTATTAAGGGTTCCATAAAAATATAAATGAACAGATTCATCACAAAAAGTGTGATATACGATAGCTTCATTATTTTGACGGTGTTTCGTTTGACAGCCGCGTAATTCCCCGCGCCGACGCACTGACCCACCACGGTCAGGAGGACCATGCCGTAGGCGTTGCCGGGCATAAAGGAGAAAGAATTTATGACGCTGGCTATGGCGTTCCCGGCTATGGCGGCGGTTCCGAAGGTAGTAAAAATGCGTTGGGTAAGAAGCCTGCCGATTTGGAACATGGAACTTTCCAGCCCGCTGGGAATCCCCACATTCAAAATATTGTGTACCATAGGCCGCACGATTTTGATTTTCAGAATTCCCGCAAGGCTGATGGGATCCCGCCGGTTCACGATCAGCAGGAACATCAAAACAGCCGCCGCCGCAGTCCGGCTTATCAGGGTGGAAAGGGCGGCTCCCGCCACCCCCATCTTGTAAACATAGATAAAAAGAGCGTTACCCCCTATGTTGAGGATATTCACAAGCAGGGCCGTCCGCATGGTAACTTTACTGTTTCCCACGGACCGGAACAACGCCGCGCAGGAATTGTACAGAGCCAGCATGGGGTAAGACAGGGAAGTTATCATCAGATAAATAGATGATGCCCTCATCACATCGGCATCTATGTTCCCGTAGATGAGGGAGATGAGGGGCCGCCTCACCGTAAAGGTGACAACCATAATGACAAGGGACACGCCGGTGACGATGTAGACGAGCTGCCGGGAAGCAAGCCG
>JAITBO010000184.1 GCA_031283505.1 Treponema sp.
TTGTCGGTTCCATCCGGGTCTATGCCCTTCATCCCCCGGCTTATCCGGCAGTCGTGTTTGAGCATGGCAACGGTAAAGTAACTGCCAAGGGCAGCCTTCTTTGAAACCTTGCGCTGCCGTTTCACCCATTCCGGGACATCCGCCAAACGGCAAATGTCCTCATCAGCAAACCACGTCCGATCCGCCACACCCTCATCTTTGGGGCACAGCGGGGCGGAACATCCGTCAAAATACTTGCAGTCCATAAGTCCATCCTTTGCCCCCATCCGGGGGCGGTAATCAAAGCCCTTCAAACTCCGGGGTAAAGTTAATCTCCCCCTGCTTCGGTTCACTCTTGCCGCCGTTAGGCGCAACCAGCCCGGCGGCCTCACGTTCCGCCCGGATCGCCGTTTCTACCCATTCCGTTACCGTGCTTTGCGTCAAATCAGCCGGGTCCATCACATCAAGTTTCTTTTCAACCACCGCCAGCATTTTCCCGGTAACGGCCCGGTGCTGTTCCCCCTGGGCCTCAATCGTTTTCCTCATCTCCGCCTGTTTAAGGTGTTCCCTGTAGCGGTCATAGTCCGCCGCCCGCTCCCGCCAAGGTCTTTTTTTTCTGCCCGCAGTATCCCTCCGTTCTCCGCCCACCGGTCTATATCAGCGGGGCGAAAGCGGATCACCTTCTTGATTTTCAAATACGGTATCTCTTTGTTCAGGACATACCGTTGTATGGTTTGTTCTGAAAGCCGTAACACCGCCGCACATTCCCTAATGGTCAAATACGGTTCCATTTCACCCCCTGTTCTTCAGCCACAGGGTAATCTTCCCCTCAGGCGGGTAGAAAAAAAATCACCAAAATGCCCAATTTTCAGGATTTATCAAAAAAATCAGGATTAAGAGGGGAGGGGGGAAATAAAAACCCCGCCGGGTTATGGGCGGGGTTGGGTCTTGCCGGCGGGAAGGGCTATGCCCGCTTTTATTTGGAGTTTCTCTTGCGTCCCGAAAACGGCAGTATCTTCTTTGCCCCCGCCTCTCCGGTTCTGCCCTCTTTAGGCGTAGCATTGGTAACGGCCTTTTTCGGCTTTAGCCCCTCCGGGCTTAACAGGCTTTCCTGTACCTGTTTGGCCTGGACAAATTCCGTGGGGTCAAAATGCGTATACCATTCGGTCATACGGTCTGACTTATGCCCGGTAACGGCTTGCGCCTGGGGTATGGTCAGGCCCCCTTTCAAAAGTTCCGTGTTAAAGAAATGCCGCCAGGCATGTAAATGCAAACGCCGCTCCGAAATCTCATCATCACTTAACCCGATATTTCTTAAGGCCCGGTGAAAATCTTTGTATATCGTCATCCGGCATACCGGCGTTGCCCCGCCGTCAAGGGAAAATACAAACCCGTCCCCGTTCATGTGCTTGAGTTCCTGTAAGTCGTTTATCATTTCCCGGGCGAGCAGAATGTTGTGTTTGTCTTTCGTTTTCGTATCTCGGTATCCGTATTCGTCAAACTGTTTGCACAGATATATGTGACCGGATTTCTTACACGGCCAACAAGCTGGCCGCCCTGACAGGCATGAGGGCAAGCGAAGTGCTGGGGCTGAAAGGCTCCTTTGTGTATAGCGATCATCCCATACCCGCTCCCAGTCCCCCACAAACAGCTTTTTGAATTCTTGCGAAGTAATGATTTTAATTTCCCTTCGGTCATTCACCAGCTTTTCTACTTTTTCTGTCGGCGTTACAGCAATAATCTTCCGGGCCGCCGCTTCAATCAACATGGTTTTAAGCGCCCCGAAATATCCGTTGATAGTCGTGTTCTGGTAATCCTCGTCAGTGAGTTTGTCAAACCAGTTCTCCACATCGTCTTTGGTAATTTTATTCAGGGGCATATCGCCAAAGTAGGGGACAAGCTGGTTTTTCAGATTCTTTTTGTTGTTATCGGCGTAAGTCTGGGTAAGGTTCCGCCGCTTGCGCCGCTTCTTGAGGTAGGCGCAGGTCTCCCATTCCCACCAGCCTTGCGCGTATTCGGCAAAGGTAGGCATAGAGCCGCTATGAGGTATCAGCTTCCCTTCACGCAACAAACGGTTACACGCAACCCGTGCCGCTGTCATCGTAGCCTCCCCGGTAGACCAGCCTCCCAGCCTGTTACCGTCAGTGTCATAGGCATAATAGTACACAACCCGTTTTCCCGAAGGGACAACCCGCCAATAGAGCGTGAAATCATTATGGATTTTCATAAAACCCCCGCATTTTAGGAATATGATGTCATTAGTGATAACATCGTTTTCCCCGCATTTCCGGCATACCAAATCAGCAACGCTAATTCCGTATAGGGAAAGTATTTAGCATGGCCAGCAGGAAAACGCACTCCCCAAAATGCCCAGTTTTCCGGTTTTCGTAAACAGCCGAAACGTTATGTGCCATTTGTGCCAATATACTCAAAATGTATAAAAAAGTGGTGATAGTCGGAAAGAAGGTTGACAAATAGCGAAGCGGTATGATACCTTGGTGAGTGGAGCGGCTCATGGAAAACAAACTGTCTAAGCTGATAAACCTGGTAAAACATTT
>JAITBO010000233.1 GCA_031283505.1 Treponema sp.
AAGATTTCTCCGTGAAATCTTTGTGTATGCGGGGGAACACATCCCCCGCACCCCCAGTAGGAAGCGCCCCAAGGGGCGGGGTATTAAACCCCAAAAGGGCTACGCCCTTTAATAAATATTTCAAATGAATATTTAGGATGGTATATAGATCTTGAGCTTGAAGATGATTCTGATACTTTTGACGAGAACGCAGGACTATATATGCCAGGTAGTGAGGACGTTAAACTTACATCATCCGTGATCTCAACTAATTTATTAAATAGCAATGATAAACCTATTACTGGTAGTAATAGGTTATATTATGTTTATTTATATTTCATTAATGATGGAAATGAAGATGTGGGGTGGGTTAGTAAAAACAAGGTAATCATTGGCTCACAACCTCTTGTTCTTGACTTTACAAAAGATTTTAAAGTAGATGAATAATATATAAAAATATTAAAAGTAAAAAAACTGCGTCTAACAGGCCTGTATGCGTTCCGCCGCCATTCGGCGGCTCCAGGGTTTCGTTCGCCTAGGTCGGCTACGCCTCCCACGGCTCACTCCACCCACATTTTTGCAGCCCTGGTCTTTGCTTCGCAAAGTCCTTATTCGGACTGCAAAAACGTCGCTTACAGCCGGAACGTTCAGAGAATCCAGGATCTGTTTTTCGTACATAAAAATACCACGTATGCGGCCAGCTAATGGTAAACGTCTCCGTACTGTTTTTTCCCAGCGTTAAATGGAAACGGCTTTCGCTTGTGGGCATAAGCGGGCTTTCGCTGGGAAAGGTAAAATACCCGTCGAATAATTCAATATCCATACCGGTGTTATTGGCATATTCTATTACGTATACCGCCATATATATTTCCGGCTCATCGCCGCCCTGCTCTTCCATTGGCCGACAGGAGACTAAAGCCAATAACAAAAACAGGGGGATAAACCGTTTATTAAAACTTGCCATGATCTGCCTCCCTTAATACATAGTTTTGACCGTTTGAATATCTCTATCTGATTGTCAGGATCGGCATACTCAAGAAGTTTATCGACAGATTTGCTTCCATATTCAGACATTAAACTGAGCATAGATTGATATTGTTTGCCAATATCTGTTGTGGCTTGATACGGAACAAGGGTATTATCAACCTTTTGCAGCTTGCAACATATTACTACAAGAAATAAATAGGAAATAAAACAATAAACCAAAACTAATCTTTTTCATTTTAAACTCCTATAAAAACAAGATAAATCCGATCACAGGTGATTTGCTCCACCAAAAGGCCGTTGGGCAGGGTCCAGCCCGCCTTCACCTTGCCTATGGGGTCGTCCAGGCGTATCACTGCGGCTATTCCTTCTAATATTGTCTATCCGCTTGCCGGAGAGGAGCAGCCGGTCAACGAGGGCTTCCTTCATCCCGCCGGTCCGGGCGCGTTCCACGTCCGCGTTGTTGGCGGCAAGGATGGCCGCGCGGTCCGCGTCAATGGCGGCCATAGCCCCCGCAAGGGCCCTGTCCTTCTTCTGCCGGTCATGCAGAGCCAGTTCAATTTGGGCCGCCCGGAGGGAGTCAAATGCGGCTTCCAGCGTATTCATGTTTTCGCTCCTGAAAAAGACTCGCTTAATTTATTTAGTCATGATATTGTTTATAGGAAAGTATTTCAAGGAATGTATTCCTGATACAAAAGCCAGGTTTCGTCTGGTGTCCAGCCGGTAATGAAAATGCGGGTTTTCTTTCAAGGGGGGAGATCCGGCCTGAACTGTGGGGCCGCGCAAGGGATTGAGCGGAAATCGTTTTTTGCCTGCCCGGAGGCAGGCAAAAAATCATTGGAGCGGAAAGCCCGGTCGGACCCGGAGGGGCCGATGCGCCCATCTTCGTATGGAGATGCCGTTATGCCTGGTATGCCGAACCTATGGTTCGTAGTTATGGAGGGACAAATCAATACAAACAATAAGGGGAAATATCATTTTCTTTTATCCGCGGCGCGCCGCCTGTTTTTTGCCGGCCCTGTTGGTTTCCCTGGCTTTTTTTTCCTGTGCGTCTTCCCGTATGGCGGCGCGGCGGGATGAGCCGGACATGGACATGAATGAGGAGGTTGTCGTCATTCCGGCGATAGACCGGGCGGCGGAACTGGTCAGGGCTGACAGTGAAACAATCGAAAAGTATTTTGTCGCCGATGAAGACGGATTGATCACCGTCAAGGCGGATATTCGGGAAGGGGACGCCGAATTCGAGGTGCGGTACGAGCTGGGAGATCCGGAGGATTCCGAAAACCTGCGGGTGGGGTTTTCCGTGGAGGATAGGCGGACCGGGGAAAGGCGGGAGGGCGCCTTTCTTTGGCCCATACGGGAGGACACGGCGGGGATTCTCCTGGCCTTTGACGACGATTACCGGCAGGCCTGGGAGGAGCATTTCGATATGTTCGATAAATATGGCGCCAGGGTGACGTATTTTGTCCAGGGGGAATTATCCGATTTTTGTTTCCGTGCCTTAAACCGGGGGCATGACGTCGGTTACCATACCATACATCATTTGAACCTGCCCAAGATAAGCGAGGAGGAGTTTTACCGGGAGACTACTTCCGATGTGGGGTCCTTCAGGCAGGCGGGCGTACCCCTCAGATCTTTCGCGTACCCCTTTGGCCTTTCGGAGCCCTGGATGCGGGAAGCCCTGGCCGGGACTTTTGACATACAGCGGGGTTTTGGGGCGACTTTCCGGGTGTATACCGCGGAGGCTGTCAGAGAGGGGTACATCGTGGCCCGGTCCATAGACAACATCATGTTCAAGGAAGAAGAAGGCTTCGAGGCCATGATTGCCGGTATGTTCAGGACCCTCAAGTTCATCGGAGGAGAACGGGTGCTGCCCATCGCGACCCACGACATTTCCGGCGAGGCCCAATGGGGCATCAAGCCCCGCAGGTTGGAATATCTCCTCAAGACCGCCGGGTCCTTCAAGCTGAAATTCTACCGTTATTCGGATTTTGTTCCGGACCGCCGGGTCCGGGACCAATAGAGGGCCTGCCTCACCGCGACGATATTTGCTTCCACCGGGAAGGGGTTACGCCGGTTTTGTTCTTGAAGAGCCGGGAGAAGTAATATTGATCCTCAAAACCCAGCCGGAAGGCGGCTTCCTTGACGGAGATATTGGGCTGTTCCAACAGTTTTTCGGCTTTCAATATCTTTATATGAATATAGTATTGGTAAGGGGTCATGGATGTGTAGGTTTTGAAAATTTCGTTCAGCCTGGAAGTGCTGATCCCTATCTGTTCCGCTATGTTTGAAAGGTTGATCGCGCCGTATACATTGAATTCCATCAGGTACTTGGCCTTTTCGACCGTCTCTTGATAGTAGTTCGGCTGTTCCTTCCGGCGTTCATGACTCAGCATTTCCCCCAGGAGCATCATGACGCCGATGCCCGCCTTAAACTGGTAGAGGGGGCGCTGGGCGCGGACTTCTTCAAAAATATTGTCGAAAATATTCAGGTATTGTTCGTGAAGGCCCATCTCGAAAAGGGGGTGTTCTTTTGGGAGAATTCCCTCCCGGGCCAGCTTTGTAAAGAAGCTGCCGTTGAAACCGACCCAGTATTCATGCCAGCCTATTTCAAAAACGGGCTTGTAACTGTGCCTCATTCCCGGCGTGAGGAGAAGCATGGAGCCGGGATTTACGGTGTAGGTGACGCCTTCGGCGTTGAAGATTCCCTGCCCTTTGGTGATATACACAATCTGGAAATCCTGCAAAATACGGTCTTCGGCGACGGACCTGAAAAGAACAGGGTGATCGCCTTTTCTGGGAGGATAGACGGTGTTGGGCGCCACTTCCACCGTTCCCACGGTAATGCACACCATCCCCAGCTTTTCATCTTCTTCGCTGTACGGAAGGTAATGCA
>JAITBO010000251.1 GCA_031283505.1 Treponema sp.
ACCCCGCCCCTTGGGGCGCTTCCTACTGGGGGTGCGGGGGATGTGTTCCCCCGCATACACAAAGATTTCACGGAGAAATCTTCGATACCCCGCCGCTCTGCGGCGGGGAGGTTCATTTACGTATAGTTCCTAACGTGACGGCGGTTTTCTTTTTGGCGCCGGATGCCTTTTTTAGCAATGGAATTTTACCGCCTTCTGTTGGTAAACTGATCCGGCCCGGTGGGACTTACCGGGACCCGGAGGTTTTATGTCGTTAAACTGGAAAGAAATCAACCTTATCCTGTCCGAACTTGATTTAAAGGGTTCCCAGATTCAACAGGTGTTTCAAAGCGCTTATGATGTCCTTTGTCTTAGGCTTTACGGCAAGGGCGGGACCCGTTATCTCCTTATTGCCCTGACCCCCGGCGCCTGCCGCCTCCACGAAACCCGGAACGGAGCGGTAAAAGGCGACCGTCCCCTGCGTTTTGCCGAATTCTGCAAGTCCCGCATCGTCAACGGTTATATCGAAGAAGCGGTCCAGTTGGGGGACAACCGTATAGTCAGGTTCATCATACACCAGGGGCAGAACCGTTACCGCCTCTACGCCCGGCTTTGGTCTAACGCCGCCAACGTGATCGTCACCGGGGAGGACGGAACGGTACTGGACGCCATGCGCCGCAGCCCTAAACGAGATGAGGTTTCAGGTGGCCGGTATGAGCCGGAAGCCACAGTGGACACGGTGTCCTCCGGGGAAAAGCGGGAATACTCGGTGCGGGAACTCCCCGGCGGGGAGACCTTCAACGCAAGGATAGACGCATGGTATGCGGAACATGGCGGCGCTTTGTCCCTGGAGACCTTGCGGGAACAGGCCCGGAAGAGCTTCGGCGGCAGCATGACACGCCTTGAGGCGTCCCTGGAGCGGCTGCGGGTGAAGGAGGCGGACTATGCGGCGGCGGACAGGCTGCGGGAATACGGGGACATCATCATGACCAACATAGCCGCCATAAAACCGGGGGACACCTGGCTTGAGGCAGAGAATTTCTACACCGGAGAACAGGTGCGCATCAAGCTGGAGGCCCAAAAAACCGCCGCCGCCTCGGCTGAAGGGTACTACGAACAGTACCGAAAGGCAAAACACGGCCTGGCCGAGGTCAGGGAAGAAATAGCCCTAGGGGAACAGGAGTTGGCGCGGCTGGGACAAACCCTGGAACGCCTGCTGGCGGAAACCAATCCCCTCATCCTCCACAAGCTTCTCAGGAACAAGGGGGGCAAGGCTCCAGCTGCGGCGGACCGGAAAAGGCCGGGCCTGTCCTTTCGCCGCAAAGACTGGCTCATCATCGTGGGACGGGACGCTGCGGAAAACGACGCCCTCCTCCGGGGCCATGTTAAGGGAAAGGATGTCTGGCTCCACGTCCGGGACTTTCCCGGTTCCTACGTGTTCATCAAACAGCGGTCCGGAAAGACTGTGCCCCTGGACATACTTCTTGACGCGGGGAACCTGGCCCTTTTCTACTCCAAAGGCCGGGAAAACGGCGAAGGCAACCTATTCTACACCCAGGTCAAATACCTCCGCAGGGCCAAAAACGGCCCCAAGGGGCTGGTCATCCCCACACAGGAAAAAAATCTGCACATAAAAGCGGACCCCCGTCGTCTTAAAGAGATGGAACTGTGCCGGGTGGAAAAGTAAGGCAGGGCTTCCTGCACCGGGCCGGAGCGCACCACCTTCCCCTGGTTGAGGAAGAAAGACGGCCATGGACTTTGAGTCAATTTTTTTTGAATCGATCTATGCGGGGCCGGACCACAATCTGTTCTACAACAATCCCGGAAAGACGCTTCCGGCTAGTATCCCGGCACGATTAAACCTGTGGATTTGGGCGCATCCGGCGCACACGCCGGACCGGGCTATCCGCTCCAATTCCTCCTGCTTTCAGGCGTATTCCGCCTGTAGGCGTTCCGCCTAAAAGCCCTGCGGGATTTCCACTTCTATCCCTTGCGCTTTGCTGTGCGATACGATCTCCCGCCAGGAAGCAAAACCACATTTTCATAGCTGTCAATCTACTAGTAATCCCCGGTAACGCCCAAAAAACCGCCGGCCTGTCTACATCCGCGTTTCCTGAATAAGGCTTAAAAGTTCCCCAGGGCTGTCGATGATGCGCCGGGCGCCGGCTTTTTCCAGGGCTTCCCGGCTGCGGAAGCCCCAGCTTACCCCCAAGGCGAGGCACTCGGCGGCTCTGGCGGTTTCCATGTCCACTTCCGAGTCCCCGGCGAATATGGTGTCCCGGGGAGTGCGGCCCAGTTCCATCAGAATTTCCCACAGAGAGGCGGGATCCGGTTTGCGTGGCCGACCGGGGATTTCCCCCTGGAGGATGTCAAAGTATCCGGGCGGGAAAAGCCCCCCAATGACGAGCCGCGCCACGGGATCGGGCTTATTGGTGAGGACTGCGGTTTTGACGCGCCGCCGTTTGAGTTCCCCCAGGAGTTCCGGGACGCCGGGATAGGGCCTGGAATGTACCAGCGGTTCTTCCGCGTAGAACCGGACGGCGCAAGCGGCCACAGCTTCGACGGTCTTTTCGTCCCTGCCGGCTTCCGGGGGCAGGGCCAGGGAAGCCAGCCGCTTTATGCCCCAACCTACCATGGAAGCGTAGGCTTCCCGGTCTGCCGACGGAAACCCGTTGGCTTCCAAGGCCCGGTTCATGGAACGGGCTATGTCGTCCAGGGTGTCCACCAGGGTTCCATCCAAATCAAAGATGACACAGGTAAATTTCATACAAACCTCGACTCCCATTGTATCAATTTTGTGATCCCTATACTATAAAATATTCGCTGTCAATAAGTTTAAGAACAAGTGGGGGTAGCGGAAGACTGCGACTTGTGAAGCAAGTCGTTTGGCTGGAGCGAGGGGGAGCAGCGTCAAAAAAGGCTGCACAGGGGCGTTGGCGCCTTTAGCTTTCGGAATCCACGCGCTCCCCCTTCTCTGCTTATTGACATTGGCGAAGTATTCTATCAAGGGAGTTGTTATTCATGGATACTATTGCTGAAAGGTTGAAAAAAATTGGTATAGTCCCGGTTATAAAGATCGACGATCCTGACCGGGCGGTTCCCCTTGCCCGCGCCCTGGTCGCCGGCGGGATTCCCTGCGCGGAGATTACCTTCCGTACTGCCCAGGGTGAGGAAGCCATACGCCGCATCAAGGCGGAGGTTCCGGATATCCTTGTCGGAGCGGGGACGGTCCTTACGGTTGACCAGGTTGACCGGGCTGTGGATGCCGGCGCGGCCTTTGCCGTGAGTCCCGGCTACAATCCCCGGACTGTGGGGCGGTGCCTGGAAAAAGGCATCCCCATCTTCCCCGGCTGTTCGACCCCTTCGGATGTCGAAATCGCCCTGGAAGCGGGTCTTACGGACCTCAAGTTCTTTCCCGCGGAGCAGGCCGGCGGTTTGGACTACATCAAAGCCCTGGCCGGTCCCTTTCCCCAGGTTCGCTTTATGCCCACCGGAGGAATAAACGCCTCCAACATCGCTTCTTACCTTGCCTTCGAGAAGATTTTGGCCTGCGGCGGTTCCTGGATGGTCGGCGCGGACCTCCTCAACGCCGGGAATTACGAGGGGATCACCGCCCTGTGTAAGGAAGCGGTGCGTAACATCCTTGGTTTCTCCCTGGCCCACATAGGGATTAACGCCCAAAACGCGGAGGAAGCCCTTAAAGCCGCCGGCCTCTTTGAAGCCCTTTTCGGCTTTGCCCCCAAAGACGGTAATTCTTCCGTGTTCGCCGGTGACGGGGTGGAGATTATGAAGTCCCCTTATTTGGGCAAAAACGGCCACATTGCCATTGCCGTAAACAGCGTCCTCCGGGCCCAGGCCCATCTGGAACGCCGGGGCGTGGCTTTCAACAAAGAAAGCGCCAAAACCGATGCCAAAGGCGCCGTGATTGCCGTCTACCTCCAGGACGAGATAGCAGGCTTCGCGGTGCATCTGGTCCAGAAGAAAAAGTAAAGGCCCGCCATTTGCTTAGGGTGGGGTTGCCGGTTTCCCCGCCCTTACTATCATCACGTCCCCTGTGTTCAGTTTTTTCGCGGTCCGGTCCGCCCAGGCTTTGACTCGCGGCGGGGCAAGGCCGGCGGCCAAGCCTCCCCAGGTGGCAGTCTTTTCCACCCTAAAACCGCTTTGCCTGAGCAGGGCCTGGAGGGTCTTCGCTGAAAAAAGGTAAAGGTGGTCAAAAATGGCGGACCGCCAGCGTCTGCCCAGAAGCCGGGCCTGGAAGCCCGCTATGTTCGGGGTGGTCACGTAGAAGAAGCCGCCGGGGATCAGAATGCGGTAGACCTCCCGGACCAAAGCGGCGGGGTCGTTCAGGTGTTCGATGAGGTGGGAAGCCAGGACTACCCGGAAGCTGTCCGGGAGAAAGCGGTTCTCCTCCAGGGGCCGGGTCCTGACATCAAGGTTCCGCTCCCGCCGGGCGTACTCCGCCTGGGGCAGGGAGATTTCGACCCCCGTGGTATACCAGCCCTGTTCCCTCAGGGACGCGAGAAGCGCTCCGGTGGCGCAGCCTATGTCCAGAATTTTAGGGATGCCGCCCTTTCCCGGCTCTCCGGTTGTGATATGGTCCTTTGCATAGTCAAAAAAGCCCGCGTCCTGTAAGGCCAGTTTCTGGAGGCGCAGAAACGCCTCTTCGTTGGCCTTTTCGTAGGAGAGGTAGTCCGCCCCGTGTTCCTCACGGTAGCGGCTTTGTACGGCAACGGGGACCGGCTGGGGGTTTATCTGTACCAGGCCGCAACGGGTACAGCGGACATACCCAAAGTCCCCGCAGGAAAAGTGTTTTACAAAACGGGAACCACCGCAGAGGGCGCAGGGAACGAGGCGTTCTTCCTGAGAAGCCGCCGGAGTGGACCAGGTTTTAATCAATCTGAAATCTGAAGGTGACGTTCCGGGAATTCTCCAGGATGTCCTGGGCTATGATTTCCAAAGTAGCCTGCCCCCGGGTAAACCACAGGTCCCCTATCTCGAAAGCCGGATGACGGCCATAGACCTGGCGGACCGGGACCATGCCGTTTCGGGATACCATGAGTACCCCGTCCCTGGCCGAATAAGTTTCAAAGGCCAGTTCCCCGATTTCCTGGCCGTTGACGGAACAGAGGATGCGGTAAGGCGCAAGAGGAGACTCCTGAGCATTGAGCCTTGTATCCGTGGCGTAGACCGAAACGCTGTACCGTCCCTG
>JAITBO010000287.1 GCA_031283505.1 Treponema sp.
ACCAATTTCAGCATGAAGTATAAGCTGAATGGAGATCGGTAAAGGCTGGAAGGTATTTTAGGCCCCTTATAGGGGCCCTATCCATTCAAGCCACCACCTTTGGTGGTGGTTGTTGACTAACATGGCCAAACGGTCATGTTATTTATGTACAATTCCTAAGTAAGGCTGTTCCAAAACTTCAATTTTTGGAACAGCTTCCTTGGATTTACTGGAAAAACCGGGGTTTTGACCGGGTTTTCCAAGAGCCTACGGCTCAAGCCTGTTCCAAAACCGTGCGCGTTTAGCGCACAGTTAATTAGTTTTTGGAACAGGCTCAAGTGACTAAAAATGCGGATAGCCGGTCAGACCCGAAGGGGATGATGCGCCCAAATCCTGAAGAAAAATTCGCGGGTTTAATTCGTCCGGCTTCAGTTTCCGTAAATATGGGCGAATTCGTGGAGCAGTTCCAGGGCTTTTTCTTTGCAGCCACCGCAGACGGTTCCTATTTTGGTGGCCTCTTGAAGGGCTCCCCAGGTGCGGACGCCTCGGTGAAACGCTTCCTCTATGTCCTTGTCGGTAATGGAGAGGCAATGGCAGATTTCCACAGAGGGCTCCTTGAAAAGACCGGACCGGCCGGTTTTCGCAAGGTAATCGTCAATGGCGGCGCGCAAGGCTTTGTCCCCCAACACCGAACAGTGTATCTTGTATTCCGGCAGGCCGCCGAGCTTTTCCACCAGATCCTGGGGCCGTATGGCGTAAGCGTCCTTGATGTTCATTCCCTTGATGATCTCCGACAGTACGCTGGTGGAGGCGATGGCGCTGGCACAGCCGTAGGTTTTCCACCTGACGTCGGTGATGATGTCGCCGGCGATCTTGAGGAGCATGAGCATCTGATCCCCGCACTTGATGTTTCCCGTCTGCCCCCGGGCGTCGGCGTTAAATGTAGATTCATCCCCCATTAAGACGTTCCGGGGATTAGTGAAATGATCCTTAACCGTATCCGAATATAACCAGTCTGACATAGAAACTCCTCAGAAGGTCTTCACCGGGATTTCCGGTGAGACCGTGGACATGGCCCGCAGCCGAGCTATGATGGGCGGCAGGGTCTCGACCACATAGTCTATATCCTCCTCCGTGATCCCCCAGCCAAGGCTGAAACGGATGGAACCGTGGGCGAGTTCGGGGCCGACCCCTATAGCCAGCAGCACATGGGAAGGTTCAAGACTGCCCGAGGCGCAGGCGGAACCGGTGGAAACCTCAATTCCCGCAAGGTCCAGGGTCAGAAGTATGGATTCCCCCTCCGCGCCGGGGAAGGAAACGTTCAGGGTGTTGGGAAGAGCGTCCACAGGGTGGCCGTTTACCTTGATGTTGGGGACGTTTTTCGTGAGGCCGTCCCTAAGCCGGTTCCTGAGCCGCCGCATCTCGGCCCCGTAGGAATCGAGACCGGCCTTGGCGAGGACCGCAGCCTTGCCGAAACCCAGTATGCCTATGTTGTTGTAAGTCCCCGCACGGAAGCCGTCTTCCTGGTGGCCGCCATGGATCAGAGGGAAGAGGGGCGCGCCCTGCTTTACGTAGAGGGCGCCTATACCCTTGGGGCCGTATATCTTGTGGGCCGACATGGTAAGGTAGTCTACCCCCAGGTCTTCCACGTTCACCGGTATCTTTCCCACCGCCTGAACCGCGTCGGTGTGAACCCAGGCTCCCTTTTCATGGGCCAGGGCGGCGATCCCGGCTATGTCCTGAATGGCGCCTATCTCGTTGTTGGCCATCATCACGGACACGAAAAGGGTTTTTTCGCTTAACGCCGCTTTAAAAGCATCCATCCTGAGCTTGCCGTATTCGTCCACCGGCAGGATGGTTACCTTGATTCCCAGGGATTCAAGGTATTCCGCCGAGTTAAACACGCAGGGATGCTCAACGGCGGTGGTGATGATTTCGGTCTTGCCTTCCGGAAGAGGGCTTCCACCGGGACCGCCCGCCAGACGGCGCATGGTCTGAAAAACCGTGTTGTTCGACTCCGAACCCCCGGAAGTAAAGATGATCCCCCGCGCGGGTCCGCCTATGAGCGCCCCAACCGACTGACGAGCTTCCTCCACACGGGCATGGGCCAAACGGCCTGCGGCGTGCATACTGGAAGCGTTCCCGTAAACATCAAAATCTTCGATCATCGCGGCCTTCACCTCGTCTTTAAGCGGCGTGGTCGCGTTATAGTCCATATATATTCTGCGTCCCGGCATTTTTTTTACTCCCCGGTAATTCCTACCTTTCTTATAATATTAATAATAATACAATACTAACTTTTTCAGGATTTGGCTAGCAGTTTGTTGCGCTTCAGCGCAGGGAGCCCATTACTCACCTTACGCACCGGAGCCAAAATTGAAAAAATTTAACCACGAACCTCATCGGACCGGTGGTCCGCAACTTCACGAACAAACTATGGATTTAACCTCAAAAGTTCGTGTTGTTCGTGGTTCATATTCTTCCTATATGAGGCTGTTCCAAAATTTCAGTTTTTGGAACAGCCTCACATAAGGAACTGTACATAAATAAGATGCTACACATTTTATTAAAGGGCGTAGCCCTTTTGGGGTTTAATACCCCGCCCCTGGGGGCGCTTCCTACTGGGGGTGCGGGGGATGTGTACCCCCGCATACACAAAGATTTCACGGAGAAATCTTCGATACCCCGCCGCTCTGCGGCGGGGAGGTTCATTCTATATAGTTGCCTGTAATCTTTGCCTGTCCCCTGGGATTTCACATAATTTGTTATTATTTCTTCATCCCCATACTTGCTTACCGTGCTTACAAAATGTCCATCACTCCAGAACTC
>JAITBO010000333.1 GCA_031283505.1 Treponema sp.
GAGGGAAAGAGCGGCGCCGCCCCGGGTGTCGGAATCGAACTTGGTGAGGATGACGCCGGTAATGCCTATCTTTTCGTTGAAGGTTTTGGCGATGTCCGCAGCGGACTGACCGGTCATTGCGTCCGCTACCAGGAGAAGCTCATCTGGCCGGGAAGCGTCTTTGAGGCGGGAGAGTTCCGCCATCATGGGTTCATCGATCTGAAGGCGGCCGGTGGTATCTATGATCAGGGTGTCGAGGAGGTTCCTCCGGGCATAGTTCACCGCTTCCTGATAGACCTTCACGCTGTCCTGGGCCGGAAATCCCTGAACGCCCTCCGCCTTGTAAACCGGCACGCCTATCCTTTCGCCCAAAACGACGAGCTGCTCCACCGCTGCGGGACGGACCAGATCGCAGGCCGCAAGGAGGGGCTTACGGCCTTCTTTTTTGAGCCTGAAGGCCAGCTTCGCGGAAGTGGTGGTTTTTCCGGAACCCTGGAGCCCCAGCATGAGAATGACCGAAAGGGTGTCCGGGCCTTTGAGATGGAGTCCCTGAGCAGGCTCATCGCCGCCCAGAAAGGAGACGAGTTTATCGTGGACGATTTTGACAAACTGCTGGCCCGGATCCACCGAACGCAGGACCTTTTCACCCTTTGCTTCTTCTATCGTGGAATTAACGAACCGGCGGACCACCCTAAGGTTTACGTCCGCTTCCAGAAGGGCCATTTTGATGGCGTCTACCGCATCATCTATGTTTTTTTCCGTAATTACGGATTTCCCGCTTACAAACCGGAGGGCATCGGTCACTTTTTGGGTAAGTTTGTCTAACATGGGGATAGTATACCGTTATTGCGGGAAACACCGCAAGATTAGATTACATCCCGGCAGTGGGTACGGTCACCCTTTCTTCCTCTCAGGGAACAATATTGTCCGTATGACGGCGGCGGTGGTGTTCGGCCTTGTGCTTATACATCAGACCGTCTATGTGGACCAGGAATTCCTCTATGGATTGATTGCCGCAAGGAGTAAAAACGCCTATCCCGTAACTGATTTCGATTTTATAGGGCCGGAGGTTCTTCGAATTCTGATTATCAATGGCTGCCTGAATCCTCTCCATGATATGGTTGATGTCGAAGTCAGCCTTGGCGGCCACTACAAATTCGTCCCCGCCATACCGGGCGGCAAAATCGTTAGACCGCAGGTTACCCTTGATGATAGCCGCCATATCCTGTAGGGCGTTGTCCCCTTCAAGGTGCCCCAGAGTATCGTTGATTTGTTTAAAATGGTCCATATCTATCATCACAATAGAGTAGGACTGCTTCGCGGTCTGCCGGGACAGATTAGTAATAAACTCGTTAAACGCATACCGGTTCCCTATACCGGTAAGGATATCGATCCTGGAATCGGTTCTAATGATAAAAAAGTAACTGTAGAGCAAGGCGGAACTCAAACAGGGCCAGATCAGCGCCCCGGAATTCAGTATGATATCTATGGTCGCTCCGCCGCCGGTGAGAACCACAAAGAAACAAATAAGATAAATGTGAATTTTATAAAATTTTTTGGGGGAAACAATGAATTCAAAAATGAAAAATACTACCGGAAAATAACTGATGATGAGCCGAATGGCATACAGTTTTTCCCTGATTAACAAGTTGTCCTCCGAAACGGAAAAATAAAAATGAAGCCAGTAATTAAGAACAAGGGCGGCAAGGTGCAACGCGGTAATACACTTTACGATACATATGACCTTTTTTGTTCTGGCTTTATCGTTATAGACCAAATAATCAATAAAGACAAAAACGAAGTAATAAGCCGTAACCTGGAATATGTAGTAAATCGTTAAAACGACAACCATGAGGATATGAATTACCTCTCCGGGTACGCCCTCAAAGGCAAAAAAGAAAAAATCGCATACTATCGCGACAAAAATTGAAACCAGGAGGGTCAAAAACAGACTGCGCTGGAAAGAATCGGTATTATGTTTACGGATATAGTCGGCAAAGATGAGACCAAGAACAAAACAGGATCCCAAGATTGAATTTAAGGCTATCGAAAGCTGCATGGTCGCATCCTTTACGAAATTTGCGATATTATAATATTATACCAAAGAGCCTCTTTCAAAACTCTCAAGGGGTATAAAAAGGCGAGGATATCTGGTATGATAGTAATTACGAAAAACTAAAACCAGGAAACCCTCACCGTAAAAACCATAACCGAAATAATAGGAGGAGCACAAGCCCTCTTAAATGTATCATTTAAATTGCAAGACTGTTTTGAGGAATACTTCAGCGATGACTATAAGTGGAGGCCAGCCAGGAAAGCCGGAAAGAAGGTAAGCAGGAAGAAATATCCGCGATATTGGCTTATCAATAAAGGGGTACTCCCTGGAAGCTCTCAAAGAGCGGCTCAAGGCCGACAAAACCTCCCCGGCGGGTGAATGGACTTGTTCGAGAACCCGATTGGTTCTTGAACAAGTCTCTCAAAAGACAATACGCAAGGATGGGGCCGCTATCGGCAGCGGGCTTCCGTTCCCAACCGGGGGCGGCGTTTCCGGCTATTGACATATTTGTAAAATCATAATAAGGTTTATTTATAAATATCAGGGGCGCTGGATAGTTCCGGCTGAGAGGAAGCGGCTTGACGCTTTAAACCCTTTTAACCTGATCCGGATAATGCCGGCGTAGGGAACAGCCTTTTACCAGATAAAAGGGTTCACAAGCTTTTTAAGCGCCTACACGGTTGTCCGTCCGGGCGCTTTTTTGTGCCTGCGGATAAGCTGTAAAGCAATACCGGTTTCGGGGAAACTTGGAGGCATAAAATGGAACAGCTTAAAGCGGAACCTAAGGCAAGCATAGCGATTCAAGTGCTGCCCAAAACGGCAAGCGGGGATGAAGTACTCCGCATTGTAGACTCGGTGATCTCCTACCTCAAAGGTACGGGGCTCAATGTCTTTGTGGGGCCTTTCGAGACCACTATCGAAGGGGACTTCGACAAGCTCTGGGACGCGGCCAGGGAGTGCCAGCTCATCTGTCTGCGGGAGGGGGCGGAAAGTGTGTCCGCCTATATCAAAACGGCATATAACCCCGGAGCGGGGGTTTGGTCTATCGAAAAAAAAACTGCCAAACATCATGCCTGAAATACCGGCGTCTCAGAGGGCGCGGAAGTCCGGACCGGCGCGGGGGCTCAGGAACCCCCAGTCCCTGGCGCTGGGAGCGGTTCTGGTGATCCTGTGGCAGATCACCGCCATGACAGGATTAGTGCCGGCCTATATGCTGCCAAGTCCGGTCCGGGTGGTACAGGCTTTTATCGCCGATTTCCCCCTCCTGATGCATCACCTGGGCCGCACGCTCATTGAAGCCCTGTGGGGGCTTCTCATTTCCGTGGCGGTATCCCTGGCGCTGGCCGTCCTTCTGGATGCGAACCGCTTCCTCAAGCAGTCGGTGACACCCCTGCTGCTCCTCACCCAGACCATGCCCACCATCGCCATTGCGCCCCTCCTCATCCTCTGGATGGGTTATGGCATGGCCCCGAAGATCACCCTGATCTTCATCACCTGCTTCTTTCCCCTGACCATAGGGCTCCTGGGCGGCTTTGACCAGGCGGACGAAGATGCGATACGGCTCCTCAAATCCATGGGGGCAAAACGGCGGCAGATATATCGGTACATCAAAATTCCCCAGAGCATGGGCGCCTTTTTTTCGGGGCTGAAAATATCCAGTTCCTACGCGATCATCGGCGCGGTGATTTCCGAATGGCTCGGGGGAGACGCGGGGCTTGGGGTCTATATGGTCCGGGTCCGCCGCTCCTATTCCTTTGACAAGATGTTCGCGGTAATACTGCTGACGGCGCTGTTGAGTCTTTTGCTTATGAAACTGGTGGCGGAACTGGAAAAGGCAGCCATGCCATACAGAAAAGAATAGAGTTGTGTGCAATAAAACAATTACAAGGAGTGTAATGATGAAGAAAACAGTTGGTATCCTTTTTTCCGCAGTAACGCTGCTCATTATCGGCGCTTGTGCGGGGCGCAGGACAGAAGCCGGAAACATCCGGGTAGTGCTGGACTGGACGCCGAACACCAATCATACCGGCCTCTACGCCGCCCTGGAAAAAGGCTGGTTTGCCGAAGCGGGCCTTACGGTGGAAATCATGCAGCCACCGGAAGACGGCGCCCTGGTGCTTCTCGGATCGGGGAACGCCGAATTCGCCGTGGACTTCCAGGAATCCCTGGGGCCGGCCATAGCCCGGAACCGGGACGCCCTGCCGGTGACGGCGGTGGCGGCTATCATCAGCCACAATACGTCGGGGATCATGGCCTTGAAGGAAAGCGGTATCGTCAGGCCCAAAAACCTGGCGGGCAGGCGCTTTGCCTCCTGGGACACGCCCTTGGTAACGGAGGTGATACGGAACATCGTGGAGGGCGACGGCGGAGACTTCAATGCCGTTAAGATGATCCCCAATTTCGCCACCGACGCCTTCTCCGCCCTGGAAACTGATGTTGACGCCATCTGGATATACTACGCCTGGGACGGCGTTGCCGCGGAAGTCAGGAACCTGGATATAACCTACCTGGACCTGGGGACCATCAACGAAGACCTGGATTTCTACACCCCCATTCTGGTGACCAACAGCGCCTGGGCCGCCGCCAACAAGGATACCGCTAAGAAATTCCTGTCCGCCGTGAGCCGGGGGTATGAATTTGTTGCGGAAAATCCGGCGGAGGCGGCGGAGATACTTTTAAAACACGCCCCCGAACTGGACAGCGCCCTGGTCCACCGGAGCCAGGAATACCTGGCGGACCGGTATCAGGGGGACGCTCCGAGGTGGGGCGAGATCGATCCCATCCGTTGGGGAAGGTTCTACCGGTGGATGTTTGAGCGGAGCCTTCTGGAAAAGGACATAGGAGAAGGCGGCTTTACCAACGAGTACCTGCCTTGACAGACGGTAATACCGGCGCGGATAAAATAGGTGCGTTGTTTTCATGTGAAAGGGTCACCAAAACCTATGCGGGAGAACCGGTGGTCGCGGGCATAAGCCTTGAACTTTTTCAGGGAGGATTCATCTCCCTTCTTGGGCCGTCAGGCGTGGGGAAGACCACCCTCTTCAATGTCCTTGCCGGGGTGGATACCCCCGATGAGGGGAGAATATTCCTTTCCGGCGAGGACATTACCGGCGTTTCCGGCAGGGTGAGCTATATGCTCCAGAAGGACCTCCTTCTGGAATACCGTACCGTCCTGGATAACGTGATTCTCCCCCTGCTCATCAAGGGGAAGAAGAAACGCGAAGCCCAGGAGTATGGGGCGGCGTTTTTTCCCCACTTTGGACTTGCGGGATACGAAAAAAAATACCCCCGGCAACTTTCCGGGGGTATGCGGCAACGGGCCGCGCTTCTGAGGACCTGCATGATGCGGAATCCGGTGATCCTTCTGGACGAACCCTTCTCTGCCCTGGACGCCATTACCCGCCGGCAGATGCAGGAATGGTACCGGGACATCGTACAGGAAATGTCCCTTTCAACGATCTTTATCACCCACGATGTGGAAGAAGCCCTGGTGCTTTCGGACAGCGTTTATGTCCTTACCGGCAGGCCCGGTCGCATAAGCCGCCGCCTCGACGTGCTTCCGCCCCGGCCCCGCTCCCACGACTTTCCGGTATCGGCGGAATTCTCCGCCCAAAAACGGATCATCCTGGAAGCGATAGGGCTGTAAGGCAGGAACCCGTGATACGCGGGTTCCCGGGGTCCTTAAAACGTAGCCACTACGCTGCCGTTCCACTTGTTGTTGATGTAATCCTTGATCTTTTGGGACAGCAGGGCCTGTTTGAGGGCCTGTATTTTCGGCGCGGTTTCGTTCCCTTTCTTGACTACCACGATGTTGACATAGGGCGAATCGGCGCCTTCCAGGATGAGGGAATCTCTGACGGGGTTGAGGCCCGCGTCCAGGGCGTAATTGCCGTTGATCACCACGGCGTCCACGTCCCCCAGGGCCCGGGACAGTTGGGCGGCGTCAAGTTCCCGGAACTGAAGGTTCTTGGGATTGGAGGCGATGTCCTGAACCGTGGCCGTAAGCCCCGCCCCCTCCCGCAGGGTGATGACCCCGTTGGCCTGGAGCAGGAGCAGCCCCCGTCCGCCGTTGGAGGGGTCGTTCGCTATGGCCACCGTCGCCCTGGAAGGGATCTCCGCTATGGACTTGAACTTGTTGGAGTACAGGCCCAGGGGTTCCACATGAACGCCAAAGGCGTTTCCCAGAGCCTTGCTCCAGGCTTCGTTGGATTCCAGATAGGGAATGTGCTGGAAGTAGTTGGCGTCCAGGTCCCCGGCGACAAGGGCTTCGTTGGGCTGCACATAATCGTTGTAGATTACTACCTTGAGGGTATACCCCTGGGCGGCCAAATCGTCCTTAATCAGCTCAAGGAGTTCCCCATGGGGCGTAGGCGTCGCCCCTATGGTCAGGCTTGAGTCGGGGGTTTCCTTTTTTCCCCCGGCGTCCGCGTTCTGATTGATCGTCAGAACCAAAGCGCCCGCAATGAGCAGGCTTAACAGAGTCTTTTTCATACTAATCCTTCATAAATAATATGAATTATTATTTCTTAAACACAAATTTTAGTCAATCCCCAACGTGAGTTCGATGATGTTTTGAGGGAGGGGGGAGCCCCCTAACTACAGACTTGCTCCGCTCAGACTTACGGAGGGCCTACGGCCCGGAGCAAGTCTTCCGTTACCCCCCCTAACGGGGGCTCCGCCCTCGTAACACCCCCGGCTAAAAGCCCTTATTCCAGACTATCGAACTCACGTTATATACTATTATTGATACTATTCATGTGGTATAACAACCCTGTTATGACTATTATACACAATTTCGCGGTTTTTGAGGGAGGAGACGGGAGCGGAACTACCACCCAATTGGAACTTCTGGGCAAACGCTTTGCCGGACCCGGCCTCCCCTCCTTCCACGCCACACGCGAACCTACCGGCGGACCCATAGGTGTTCTTATCCGCAGAGTGTTGAAAGGAGAAATCCCCCTGCTGCCCGAAACCGCAGCCCGGCTTTTCGCCGCCGACCGGAACGAACACCTCTACGGGCCCGGAGGCGTCGTGGAGCGCTGCGGACGCGGGGAACTGGTGGCGTCCGACCGCTACACCCCGTCTTCCCTGGTTTACCAGGGCATAGCCTGCGGGGACGAGCTTCCTGCTTCTCTTAACGCCTCCTTCCCCCTTCCCGAACTCCTCATCTTTTTCGATTTGGAGAGCGAAACCGCCCTTAAACGCATAGCCTCCCGTCCGGAAAAGGACATCTACGAGTACCTGGACTTCCAAATCCAGGTCCGCGCCCGTTACAAGGCCCTGTTCCCCCGGTATGAAAAAGAAGGCGTGCGGGTGGAATATATAGACGCCTCCCTGCCGCCCCAGGAAATCGCGGAACAGGTCTGGAGGGCGGTCAGAAAAATGCCGATAGTGGAAGGGGAAGGGGCGTAGAAAACGGCGTAAAAAAACCAGGGACCGGAGCTTCGTGTGGCAATAAAGAAAAAGGCGGCTGTCGGCATTATGGGGATTCTGCTTTTCTTTGCCAACACCCCCGGAACAAACGCCTATTTGGTACAGTATAAAGAACAGTTCTACCGGCTGTTTCACCTCCACTACATCCAGTATCCCGACGATACCATGGAAAACATCTACTGGCTGGAACAGGCTGTAAAGGCGGATTTTGCCAACCCCCTCTACGCCCTTGCACGCATAGAAGACGAAATTCAGTGGGAAAAATACCGCTATCTTTTCATGATGCACGTCAACCTTAAACTGATAGAACAGTACCTTTTCCTGGGCAACAAGTGGAACAAGCGGAATGCTTATTTTTACAACGCTCCCTGGAAAGAACAAAACCTGGAGAGCCTGGAAACTGCGGAAACCTGCTTCCGCACCGCCCTTTACTACTGGGACGCCGCACGGGAATGGGCGGAAAAAACCCAGGACCGCCGGTTCCGGTACATCAACCTGCGGAACGTCCAGTTCTGGGAAGACGAGGCGGGCCGTATAGCCGGACAGTCCCTGGACTACGGGAAAACTATAGACCGGGAGTTGGCGCTGCTCCAAAAGGTCCGGGAAAAGTTTCAGGCCATGGACGGGGACGCCTACTGAAGACCTGCGGAAGTTCGCAAAGTATTTTTTAGGTGAACAGATCCCCCTGCACAGGGGCGGGACTCCCCTGCCCCGCCCTGCGGGGGTCCGCAAGGAGGGCGAGGAAATCCTGCTCGTTGAGGATGGGAACGCCCAGGCTCCGGGCTTTGGCGTTCTTCCCCGAACCGGATTCGGGATCGTTGGTGACCAGAAAGGACAGGTCCTTGACCACCGACGACTTGGCGGACCCTCCCAGGGCTTTAATCCGCTCCTCCGCCTCGTTCCGCTTTATGGAGGCAAGCTCGCCGGTGAAACAGAAGGAGTATCCCCGCAGGGGCTGGGCGTCTTCCGGGGGAGGCGGCGCGATGGTGATGATCTCCCCGGCAAGAACGCCGTCCATCTCCACGGCGGTTTCCTCAAGGCCGCTTGCTATGGCGCCGGCGGTAATCTCCCCCAGGCCGTAGACCCCCGCCAGGTCCTCCACCGAAGCGGCGCGGAGCTTTTCCAGGGTGTTAAAACCTGCGGCAGCCACCTTCTCCATGATGGTCTCCCCTACCCCTTCAAAATCGAAACCCGCCACGAAGGCGGCCAGGGAAAGCCGGCGGGGTGTTCTGATATGGCGCGTCACCTTGGCGGCGGAAAGTTCCCCCATCCTGTCGTATTCAGCCAGTTCCTCCGGGGTAAGGGTGTAGAGGTCCGGAATATGACGGACCCTGCCCCGGTCGAAAAGCTGGCGCATGAGTTTTTCCCCCAGTTCCCGGATGTCCAGGACGGAAACCCACTTTTCGATGCGGTGCAGAAGCCGCTTGGGGCAGTCCGCATTGGGGCAGAAAAGCCGGGTTCCCCCGTCCTCCAGGTTCGTATCGCAGGTCCCGCATTTTTTGGGGAATTCTATGTCCCTCAGTTCTTCCTGCAATGCGGCGTCCCCCCCTGCCAGTCCGGGAGGGGCCAGACCCTCAATCTTGGGGATGATTTCCCCCCGCTTTACCACCCGGACCGGGGAGCCTATTTTAAGGCCCAGGGCCCGGATCATGTCCGGGTTGTTGAGATTGGCCCGCTGGACGGTAGTCCCCGCAAGGCGTACCGGGTCCACGATGCCTATGGGAGTGTAGGTAGCTCCGGATTCGCTCCACTCCACATCCCGAAGTACGCTTACCGCCACTTCCAGTTCGAATTTAAAGGCAATCTGCCGTTCCGGACGGGCCCGTCTGAGGTCGGTCATATCGGTGGTCCTGTCCTTGACCACAAGGCCGTCTATGTCCACGGCAAGAGATTTCCGCCTGTCCGCCACCATATCGCGGTAGGTTATCACCTCCCCGGCGGTTTCAAATTCCCCGGTTTCGGCCACCGAAAAGCCCCGGTGTTTAAGCCAGGCGATTTTTTCCATTTCGTCCTTGAAGAACCCGTCGTCCCCGGAGGCGGAGGCATCGTAGGCGATGAGCGCAAGGTCCTCGCAGCCAAGCCCGTCTTTCCGGCGCATAAGGCCGTTGGCGGCGTTCCGGCAGTTGGCTTTGTCCGGGTACTTTTCCTGCCAAACACTGTGGGTCATCACCACTTCCCCCCGCACGCCCCCCGAAAAGGGCACATCCAGTTTCCGGACAACCCCGGCCATGCGCCGGGCGTTGCGGGTGATGTCGTCCCCCAGGGTCCCATCGCCCCGGGTGACCGCCCTTTTCAAAGCGCCTTTTTCGTATTGCAGTTCCAGGCTTGCGCCGTCCAGTTTGTATTGCACCACATAGGGCGGGGGTATCTTGGCGGTCCAGGCAAGGAATTCCTCAGGATTGGCGGCCTTCTCTTGACTCCCCATGGGGATAAGATGCTTCGCCTTGGGAAAACCGTCCACCCCGTCCACCCCGTCCGTCCCCACCCGTTTAAGGACAGGGCTGCCGGGGGCCAGTTCTTTGAGTTCATCCCACAGAATATCGAATTCGCCGTCGGAAATTTCCGCCTCGCCGTTGTAATAGGAATCCTGGTAAGAAACAATAAGCCGTTCCAGGGCGGCGATCCGCTCTTCACCGGCATCAGGCGGGAGAGACACTGTTTTTTTCCGAGCCATAATCTTCCTCAAAGTATAATTCCCGGACCTCATGATTTTTGGCAAGCCCCTTCCGCTCAAATTCGGTTCCGGGACGCCAGGGCCGGGGAGGGGCAAAGCCGCCGCAAATGTTCCTGATCCCCGGCGTGGCGGCAAGTTCCCCCAGGGCCCATTCCGCATAATCGGCCCAGTCGGTGACCATGTAGAGATACCCCCCGGACGCAAGTTTCCGGGCCAGAAGGTCCGTAAAGGGCCGGGTAACGAGCCGCCGCTTGTGGTGCCGTTTTTTGGGCCAGGGGTCGGGGAAAAAAATATGTACCGCCGCAAGCGAATGGTCCGGCACAAGTTTTTCCATCACCTCTACCGCATCGTGTTCGATGATCCTGATGTTCCGGAGGCCCCGGCGTTCGATTTCCCAGAGAAGCCGCCCTATGCCGGGCCGGTGTACTTCCAGGCCCAGGTAGTTTTTGTCCGGGTTTGCGGCGGCTATCTCCGCAGCGGCCCGGCCCATCCCGAAACCGATTTCGGCGGTGACGGGCCTGTAGCTGCCAAAAACGGAAGAAAAATCCAGGGGAACCGGGACGTCCGGGAAAGGAACGCCGTAACAGGGAAACAGGGAGTCGTAGGAACGTCTCTGGGCGGCGCTCATGCGTCCCGCCCGGAGGACATAAGTCTTGATGGTCCGGTTCACGGCAGCCCCCTGGCAGCCTGCCGCACTTGGTGAATTTTTTGCGCTTGATGCCGTAAAAAATTCCGATTTACGGGCTGCCTTGGCAGTTTGCATGGTAAAAAATCGACTTTCAGTCGATTTTTGAAGGTTTTATGCATAAAGCGCAACAAACTGCTAGTATCCCGGCAGATATAAAAATGTGGTTTTGCTTCCCGGCGGGAGATCGTATCAGGCAATGAAGCGCAAGGGATAGAAGCGGAAATCCCGCAAGCCCGCCGCAGGCGGGCTGAGGAATTGGAGCGGATAGCCCGGTCCGGCGCGTGCGCCGGATGCGCCCAAATCCATAGGTTCAATTGTGTCGGGATATTAAGGCAGGGAAATGACATTCGTAAGCGCCGAAACCATATATTCCGAGTCTTCGGCCCAAAGCGCAAGAGCCTTGACATTGGAAGGAAGCTTCAATTCAGCAAGCGCACCGTCCAGAACCTGAAGGGATACGGTATCCACATACTCACCCTGGGCGTTGTAATAGATGAATGAATGTTCCGGATACCCCGATTCCACCAGATACCTGCCGTTTTCTATCGTCAAAAAAGGGAAAGGATACCGGGGATCTTCCGGGGCGTCAAATGCAAAAACCCGCTCGGATTGTTCACCCCCCTTATCCACCAGAACCGCCCGGAACTGTCCCCTGGGCAGGGGCTCGTCGTCCAGCATAGCAATGCTTCTGGAACCGACCCAGGTTTTGCCGTTCACCTCATAGGAAACCCAGTCTTCGGCGGTCAACTTCCAGGCAAGCCCTTCTCTGTCATGGTACAGGAGAACTTCGGCAATATCTTCAAATCCATCGTCATCTTCGGGCATGATAAAAAACGAAAACCGTTCTTCCGGCTTTCCTTCGCTCTGGTAATACACCATCTTCATGGTCCCATAGGCGATCTTGGGTTCCGTCCGGGAACAGGCGGCCAGGAGCGCGATGGAACAGCATAGCGCCAGTAATCCTTTCTTTATCATACTTTAAGTATACATAAACAGGGGGATTTTGTCATGGGCATAGGATAAACAATAAGGAATTAACTCTTTTGCCCAGAAGAAGACTCGAACTTCCATGCTTTTGAAGGCACTGGTACCTGAAACCAGTCTACATCCTTGTCTCTGGGTGTCATTCGCATTCAATGTATTCACTAATCACTGCCTAATTCTTTGTATTATAAGGAATTAGGTTGTCATTAAGCTTCAGTAACTATCATAGCATTTCAAAACAATTTTGTCAATTCAGGTCATAAAATGTGCCTCGGAATGTGCCTCGGAAAGCCCAGTATCTTCGGCGATTTCTCCTAAGGAAGCACCGATTTATTCAGGCGATGTTAAATCGAGATGGATAACAATTTCCTACAATAATGTGGTACTCTCTGGTGATCTTATCGGTCCCTAAATATCGTCGATAGCTCCTATTTTGCTACATTCGGCAAAGGCGTGGTTTTCAGTATCCATTTTTATCCCAATATGTTATAGTAAACAGGAAGAACTTATATGCCTTCGGCGGCCCGAATAAAATCATTTCCCAATTCTCACTATATAGGCCCACAGGGAACCGGAAAGACTATGACTGCCTCGATTCTTGCCGGCGAACTTGGATTGCCGCTTTTTCAGGTCCGACTTTGTGGCTTTATTTCCCGGTATATGGGAGAGACGGCATCCAAGCTTCGTCTGATCTTTGATTCCATCGAAAACACTTTGGGGGTGTTCTTTTTTGACGAATTCGACGCTATTGGAGCAGAGCGGGGCTTGGCAAATGATGTGGAAGAAGAGCGCTGTATTTTGAACAGTTTCTTACAGATGGTGGAAGAAACCCAGAGTAACAGCCTGATTTTAGCGGTGACAAATCACCCCGGTATCCTGGATACCGCATTGTACCGCCAATTTGATGATGTGTTGCACTATTCCATATTGAATAATAATCACATTGAACCACATGATTTGATCTGCCTTGTTAATGAACGGCTTGCCGTTTATGAAAAGGCGGTTATATAATGGTGTATGGCATCTTTCCCAAAAATGGAGAAATTTAATATGGGGGTGCCGTTTGCCGATATTGTATATGATGAGCTGGATATATGTGTCTCATGGCATGGCGAAAAATTCCATGCCGATAAAGACTTTACGGCTTTTCTTGGTGAGCAGGTAAAAGCCCGCCTTGATGACGATGTCGGGGAAGAAAATTTCCAGACTTGTCTACGTGGGCTCGATCTGACAGGTATGGGGAGAAGTTGTTTAGAAGAAGTCCTCAATGCCAAAGTACCTGAATCCCGCGCTTGGGCAATGGGAGAAGCGTTTGCCGAGGCTTGGCTGATAGAGTGTTACAAAATCGAATTTCCGTGGAATATGGAAAGGGACAAGCGTCATCCCTTTGCATCGTTGCCCGGTGCGGATTTAGTTGGATTTCAAAAAATCGGGGACAAGTTTCATCTGGTTTTAGGAGAAGTGAAAACATCAGGTGAAAATAAATCGCCACCCCAGGTAATGTCAGGCCGAAGCGGTATGGTTCATCAACTGGATAACATAGCAAGCGATTTGAGGCTTGTGCGTGAACTGATAAGTTGGTTGTATCATAGGACCCGTGGAGGAACCTATGAGCAGGCATTTAAGAGTTCCTGTATCAACTATTTTGAATCGCAAGCAAAAGACATTGTCCTTTTTGGTATTTTAATAAGAGATACTGCCCCAAATGAACAGGATTTATCTGGAAGGGGACAAACGCTCCGCAGAAAATTGAGCGCTCCAACACAGTGCCATTTAATCGCCCTCTATTTACCCTGGGATATTGGGCAGTTAGGCGCTTATATC
>JAITBO010000356.1 GCA_031283505.1 Treponema sp.
GATAACCCCATAATATCCTCCGGCGGCTTTACCGCCGGAGGTAGTGTAGGTTTCCATGGTCAGATTTTTACGTGAGATTCCGCCTCCCCTTCGGTCAGATTTTACGTGAGGCAACGCGGCCCCTGGAAGTCTTATGATAAAAGTGGTATACTTAAAACATGGCCCTTGAGATTGTCTGTAAAAGATCAGCTTTCAAACATGGTATTGCTGAATCTGATATTCTCTGGGCATTCAATACGGCAAAATATGACTGTCTTGTGGAAGGGTTTGATAACAAGTACCTGCTTCCGGGTTTTAGTACCCATAGCAGTCTGCTGGAAGTGATGTACAACGATATTGGGGAGGATAGGGTGGGCGTATTCCACGCCATGCCGTGCCGGAATGCGTTGCTTTCATTATTAGGGCAGCAGGAGTAGTGTATGACCGATATGACTGAAGAAGAAGCCGATGCACTGGATGAATACTTTACGAAGCATTTACCAAAAGTTGATCCCGCCAAAGGCAGGGTTACAACACGCCACGGTTCTCGTATGGCGGTTGAACCGGTCCGGGGATTGCCCGAAATTTTTGAATCTTTCAGTGAGGCGCGGCGGCAGGGTTTTATCACCATGAAATCCCTGAAAGAACAGGGGTACGGCGTGGCGGGAACTTTTTGTTCCTATGTCCCGGTGGAGCTGTTCCTCGCGGCGGGGCTTATCCCGGTGGGGCTTTGCTCGACCAGCGAAGAAACCATAGCCGAGGCGGAAAAAACGCTGCCCCGTAACCTCTGCCCTCTGATCAAGGCCAGTTACGGTTTTGCGATTACCGATAAATGCCCCTATATGTATTTTTCGGACCTGGTGGTGGGGGAAACAACCTGCGACGGCAAGATCAAAATGTATGAGCTTTTGGGAAACATAAAAGATGTTCATGTCATGGAACTGCCCCGAACCCAGCACAAGGAATCTTCAAAAAATCTCTGGCTGAATGAAATCCGGATTTTGCAAAAAAAGGTCGAGGAAAAATTCCAGGTTGTTGTCACCGAAGAAAAACTCCGGGCGGCCATCCGGGAGCGGAACCGGGAACGGGCGCTGCTCAAGGCGGTGTACGAACTTTCCCTTTTGAAGCCTCCCCCCATCACCGGCCTCCAGCAGTTACAAATTCTTTACGGCGCCCAGTTTAAGTTTAACCACGGGGAAAAAATCCGGGAGCTTGAGGAAACGATAGGCCGGATCAAGGCGGAATGTAATTCCGCCGGGGAATACTCAGGGGGCAAGCGCCTGGTGGCGGAAACGGCAAAGCGGATTGTCATTACCGGCTGTCCCATGGGAGGGGCCACCGAAAAAATCACCCGCCTTATCGAAGAATCCGGCGGGGTGGTGGTGGTGTATGAAAACTGCACCGGGGCCAAACAATACGACCGCCAGATTTCCGAAACCGGCGATCCCTGGGAGGCCCTTTGCGATTATTATCTGGAGATAGGATGCAGCGTGATGAGCCCCAATCCGAACCGGCTTGAACTTCTGGGCCGGCTCTGCTCCCAGTTCGCCGCCCACGGAGTGATTGAAATGATCCTTCAGTCCTGCCACACCTACGCGGTGGAAAGCCACACCGTCCGGGAATTCCTGAAAGACCGGGGGCTCCCCTTTTTGTCACTGGAAACCGATTATTCCTCCGGGGATACGGCCCAGTTAAAAACCCGCATCGCCGCGTTTATCGAGATGCTTTAATCATGACCGGGGATCTCCGGGGCGGGCCGCTGGCCGGGATCGACTGCGGTTCCTCCTTTTGTAAAGGCGCCCTTCTGTATAACGGAAGCGTACTGGCTTTGGCCCGGCGTCCCACAAGCTGGAATGTGGAGGAAAGCGGCCGGCAAATTCTGGACGACCTGTTGGCGGACTATGGCGGGCTCCGTCCTGTTCTTCTGGCCGCCACGGGATACGGCCGGGAAAAAATTTCCGGGGCCCATAGGGTGATCACCGAAATAGGCGCCCACGCCCGGGGGGCGAAATTTCTCTGCCCCGACGCGCGGACCGTTATCGACATAGGCGGCCAGGACAGCAAACTTATCTCCGTAGAGGGGGGCAGGGTCCGGGATTTTCAGATGAACGATAAATGCGCCGCCGGTTCCGGCCGTTTTCTGGAAATGGTCTGCCGGCGGCTGGATCTGGATCATCTTTTATTATGGAAGAACTTTTGGCCCTTCAAAAGCAGGCGGCCCTGAACAGTACCTGCGTTGTTTTCGCGGAGTCCGAAATAATCGGTCTCCTGGCGGAAGGCGTGTCCCGTGAGGAGATTCTCGGCGGGGCGGTGGATTCCATGGCCCGGCGTATCGCCGCCCTGGCAGGCCGGACCAGTCTCCTCCCCCCGGCGGTGTTGACCGGCGGACTTTCGGAAAGCCCCGGTATCTGTCAAATCCTGTCCCGGATTTTAGGCGTAGAACTTCAGCCCCTTCCCCAAGGCGCCTACGCCGGAGCCATCGGCGCCGCTCTGTCAACGGCGGAAGGCGCGCGAAGGAAAGGAATAATTAACAATAGAGTTGTTTAAAAACTTCAGTTTTTAAATAAATTCCGATAAAAAACAGCAAAATGTGGAACATTTTGCGAGACTTGTGAGAGAACCATAGGGTTCTTGAACAAGTCCAATGAAGA
>JAITBO010000014.1 GCA_031283505.1 Treponema sp.
AAAAATTGAAAAAGACGGTATATTTCAATCCTGGTGGAAGGTCCCAAGGCATGGCAAGCCGCATATCCGCCCCGGGCTCTTACCGGTTCAGTTCTCCTATCTCGCCGTACACCAGGCCCATCAACTCCTCCGCAACTTTGGCGGCGTCCACCAGGCGGCTTTCGGCCTGCCCTCGGCGTTTCACTTCTACCTTGGCCTGGGCGAGATTCTTGTCCCCTATCACCACCCGGTAAGGAATGCCGGTGAGGTCCGCATCGTTGAACTTGACCCCCGGCCTTTCGTCCCGGTCGTCCAGGAGGGTCTCGATTCCCGCCGCCTCAAGGCTTGCGGCAAGCCCGTCCGCCGCCGCTTTAACCGCGCCGTCGTACTTGATGGGGACGATGACCACTTGATAGGGGGCGACCGTCATGGGCCAGAGGATCCCCGCATCATCGTGGTGTTCCTCTATGACCGAGGCCACTGCCCGGTCCAGACCTATGCCGTAACAGCCCATAGTGGGGACCTGGGTTTGCCCCGCTTCGTCCAGATAATGGACCCCCATGGGGAAGGTGTACTTGCGGCCCAGCTTGAAGATATGGCCCAGTTCATTCCCCTTCTTCTCGTAGAGTTCCCCGCCGCATCGGAGGCACCTATCTCCGGTCTTGACGGTACGCAGGTCCCTGACAAGCCAAGGGGTAAAATCCCGGCCACAGCTTACATGGGCGTAGTGCAGGTCTTTAGCCAGTGCGCCGGTTACTGCATCGGTCATGACGGCGACGGACTCATCGGCGATGACCGGAATAGCGGAGAGCCCCACAGGACCGGCGAAACCCACAGGCGCCCCGGTAAGACGCTCCACATCAGCATCGGAAGCCAGGGATACTTCCGCGGCTTTGAGGGCAGCGGCCAGCTTTACCTCGTTCACTTCCAGATCGCCTCGTATCGCCACAGCAAAGAAGGCATCAGGATACACCGCCGGACCTGCCGCCGGTGAGGGACGCATCTCAGGCTTGACCGTTCCACCCGCGCCGGAGAGGTCCAACTCCACATTTACAGCCCGGTAGATCAATGTTTTGATGAATCTCTTCGCATCGGTTTTAAGAAAGGCACAGAGTTCTTCGATAGTCTTAACCGCCGGGGTCGCTATCTTCTCCACCGCCGGAACACCGGAAGCCGCCGGAGAAGGAGCCTCATAATCGGGCTTGCAGGAAGCCTTTTCCACGTTAGCCGCGTAATCGCAGTCTCGGCAGAGGAGGAGGGTGTTGTCCCCTATCTCGCTTTCCACCATGAATTCCTCGGAACCGCTCCCGCCCATAGCCCCGGAATCCGCCTGGACGGGGATAACCGTAAGGCCGCAACGCTTGAAAATACGGCGGTAAGCCCTGCCCATGGCCTGATAAACCACGTCCAGGCTCTCATCGTCAATATGGAAAGAATAAGCATCCTTCATGACGAATTCCCGGCCTCGCATGACCCCGTAGCGGGGACGCACCTCGTCCCGGTATTTGGTGTTGATCTGGTAAAGAGTCAGAGGAAGTTGACGGTAACTGGAAAGCTCGTCCCTGGCCAGAGCGGTAAAAACCTCTTCAGCCGTGGGAGACACCACGAGGTCCCCGCCCAGCCGGTTCTTCGCTCGCAGGAGGGCGTCGCCGTAGGCGTCCCACCGGCCCGATTCCTTCCAGAGTTCGCTGGGAACCACAACGGTAGGCTTTATCTCCAGAGCGCCTATGGCGTCCATTTCTTCCCGGATGATCCACTCCACTTTCCTGAACGAGCGAAGCCCCAAAGGGAGGTACGCGAAAAGGCCGTTGGACAGCTTGCGTATCATCCCCGCACGGAACATCAGCCGGTGGCTCGCAATCACCGCGTCCGCAGGAACTTCCCGGAGAGTAGGGATAAACGTCTGGGAAAATTTCATGGCGCCTTCCTTGTATTCAACATACGTTCAAAAAACAGGTTTCAGTATAGCGTATTTGCGGAGGAATGTCTTCCGGTCGCACTGCCTCATCAGGGGTAAAAGCATGGAAACAGGGAGGCCGCCCGGCGCTGTTTCCGCAATGGCATTTAACGTTGCCAGCGGCGGGGGAGACTCCCCTCGGTCCTGTCCGGAGACGCCTCTTGTTTTGACCTTTGATATGGTCTAAACATATATATTATGGGGGAAGATAATTTTGTCATCCATGGGGACCTTTGCCACAGCGGAAATCCCGCCAGCCTGGAAACTTATAAAGACGGCTGGCTTGTCTGCCTGGAGGGGAAATCCGCAGGAGCGTTTCCCCGGCTTCCTGAGGAATATCGTTCTCTGCCCCTGAAAGATTACGCCGGCAGGCTCATTCTACCGGGTCTGACGGACCTCCATATACACGCACCTCAGTTCAGCTTCCGGGCCCTGAGTATGGACCTGGAACTTCTGGACTGGCTCGAAACCAGGGCTTTCCCGGAAGAAGCCCGGTATGCCGATCTTGAATACGCCCGGCGCGCTTACGGTCTTTTGACGGAGCATCTGCGGCACGGGCCAAGCACCCGGCTGGTGTTATTCGCCACCATCCATACGCCGGCCTCCCTCCTCCTCATGGATATGCTGGAAGAATCGGGGTTGGTGTGCTTTGCCGGCAAGGTGAATATGGACAGGAACAGTCCCGGCTGCCTCTGTGAAGCTGGCGCTGAGGCGTCCCTGAAGGCGACCAGGGAATGGCTTGATGCCTGCGGTTCCTTCAAAAACGTGCGGCCTATCCTTACCCCCCGGTTTATTCCCTCGTGCAGTGACGCGCTCATGAAGGGCCTTTCGCGGATTCAGAAGGAATACGCCCTGCCCCTCCAGTCCCATCTGTCGGAAAACCGCAGGGAGATAAACTGGGTTCGGGAACTCTGCCCCGATGCGGACGGATACGCAGGGGCCTATGCCAGATGGGACCTTTTCGGCGGCGAAACGCCTACCGTCATGGCCCACTGCGTCTGGCCGGAGGAACGGGAAACGGATCTTATGGCGGAACGGGGCATCTTTGTCGCCCATTGCCCCCAGTCCAACACCAACCTTTCATCGGGGATAGCCCCGGTGCGACGCTTCCTGGAACGGGGTGTTCCCGTCGGGCTGGGAAGCGATGTGGCCGGCGGGGTCCACACGTCCATCTTTCGGGCCATGGCCGATGCCATACAGGTTTCCAAACTCCGCCGCATCCTGACGGCGGAAGACGACCTTCCCCTCAGTCTGGAAGAAGTTTTCTACCTGGGAACCGCCGGGGGCGGTGCGTTCTTCGGGAAAGCCGGCGGGATGGGCGCTGCGGGGTCTTTCGCACCGGGCTGTGATTTTGACGTCCTGGTCATCGACGACTCGAACCTTACGGCTCCTTTTGAGCTTTCAATCAGGGAGCGGCTGGAACGAGTAGTTTATCTGTCCGACGACAGGAATATTACCGCCAAGTATGTGCAGGGCAAATGCCTGTTTTAACGTGAGTTCAACGCGATATGTGTTGACCGAAAGACAAAAGCGCTTCTGGCAAAGATACTGCTTATGTCCTTGAGGGCGAGCTTTTTTCGGTCCCCTCTCAAGGCCCGGTCAATGGTGACCGGACTGATAGCCAGGAACTTGGGCTTGATGTCCCCGGTTATCTGAAAGGACGGATAGTCCTCAAAAAAGGACATCTGTTCCCGAATGAGAGGGGAACGGAATTTCCCGCAGGGATACCAGAAGAAGGATCAGATAGCCTACAGAGACGCAATCACCAAAGGCCCGTAAACTGGTCTCCCCGTTTGTCCGTTCCTGTATTGAGTTTGACCAGTTTGCCGTCCACGGTGAGGAAGGTTTCTTTCCCCCAGTGGGTGAGAATATGCAGAGCATATTTACGGTTATAGCCGGTATGCTGGACAAATTCGTCCAGAATTTTGGATTTTTTTACCTGCCTGCCGGTACTGAGGAACCAGTTGTCCAATCAAAGTCTTTTTCATGATGAGTGGTAACCCCATAGAGCTTTCCGAACCCTCCTTCGGATAAGCATAGTTGGGTTAGAATTTTATTTTGAGGCATGACCCTTTTTCGGTAACATTTTCAGTGACGCAATGCGCCGGCTTGCTTAATTCCCTTAAAGGGAGTATACTATATCTATCTCTAAAAAGATAAAATTTTATTTATTTGAATGGGGGTGTTCATGGCAACATCAGAAGCGGTAAAGGATGCCGGCCTGGGGAATTATGATTTTCCTCCGGAGCTTGTCACATTTATCGACGAATGGAAGGTAAAACCCGGCAGTCTTATCATGATCCTGCATAAGACTCAGGAGACCTTTGGGTACATTTCCCGGCCTTCGGCGGAAAAGCTGGCCCGGATGACCGGCATTCCTCTGGCGCGGATTTACGGGGTCATCACGTTTTACCATTTTTTTAAGACCGTCAAACCGGGAAAATTCAAGGTTTCCGTTTGCCTGGGGACCGCTTGTTACCTCAAGGGCGGCCAGGATCTTATCGAGGAGGCCCGGAATATTCTGGGGCTTTCCGAGGGCGGAGTCACCGACGACGGCCTCTTTTCCGTCGATCCGGTCCGTTGTGTGGGCTGCTGCGGCCTTGCCCCGGTCATCACTGTGGGAACCGACACCTACGGCAAGGTAACCAAAGACCAGCTTCCGGAGATCATCGCCAAATACAAAAACGGCTGACGGCTGTTTTTTGTCATCCGGGGGCCTTGTGCATTTTACCCTTTGCGATCTTGTAACCGATATAACCCAAAACGCGGCGGAGTCGGGGGCGAACTTGGTGGAACTGGATGTCCGGGAGACGGACAGGGAGTTCAGGTTTACCGTCAAGGATAACGGCAAGGGTATGGATCAGAACGAGATTGAACGGGCTAAAGACCCATTCATAACCGACGGGATCAAGCATCCTCACCGTAAGGTGGGGTTGGGCATTCCTTTTCTGATTCAAACCGCCCTTCAGGCAGGAGGCGGCTGGGATTTGCAGTCCCAAAAATATCAGGGAACCACGGTCAGCGCATGGTTCGATATGACCAACGTGGATACCCCTCCTGTGGGGGATCTGCCCGGGATGTTCAGAACCGTCCTGCTTTTTGCCGGTCCCAAAGAGATACGGGTGTGCCGTTTTCTGGAATGCCGTTCCATAGAAAACGGGGTCCGGAATATTCAGTATGAGGTTTGCAAGTCGGAATTAGCCGAAGTTCTGGGGGACCTGGAAGACGCCGGTTCCCTGATCTTGATGGACCAATATCTTCGTTCGATAGAAACAGACGATTCAGAAAAAGACGACTCAGAGGAAGACGGAGAACAAGAATAATTTGAGATTGAGAGGAGAGGAAAATGGCTAAAATGAGCTTGGAAGACTTGAGGAAGCTCAGGGATTCCAAAAAAAACGACCTTCGTAAACGTGACGCCGAAGGGAAGGAAATTCAGGTTGTCGTGGGTATGGGAACCTGCGGTATCGCCGCAGGCGCCAAGGCGACTCTGGACGCCTTTATCAACGCCCTGGATTCGGAAAAGCTGGTGGACAGCGTGATGGTCCGGCAGACCGGCTGCATGGGTCTCTGCCATTCGGAGCCCACAGTGGAAGTGATTGTTCCTGGTATGCCCCGGGTCATCTACGGGAAGGTTGACGCCGCCTGCGCCCGTGAGATCATCACCAGGCATATCAAGGGCCGGGAACTCCTGGACAACCATATTCTGGATCGGCCCGCCGCCGATATAGTAGGCTGACGGGAGGCAGGTCATGGCATACAACCACTATATACTTACCTGCGGCGGTACCGCCTGCGAATCCAACAAAGGGGACGAGATTTACGCCCGGCTTATAGCCGAAGCCGAAAGGCTGGGGGTCAAGGATCAGGTCCAGATTGTTAAGACCGGCTGTTTCGGGTTCTGTGAGCGGGGTCCCATCGTCAAGGTGCTTCCGGAAGAATCCTTCTATGTGGACGTTAAACCCGAAGATGCCACGGAAATCATCGCCGAGCAGATCTTTAAAGGCCGCGAGGTTCCCCGGCTTCTTTACAAGCAGGACGAGGCGAAGAAGAAAGCCGCCGCAGTGGAAGACATCGAGTTCTATCAGAAGCAGTTCCGTGTGGTGCTGCGGAACTGCGGCGTCATCAACCCGGAAAGCATAGACGAATACATAGCCCGGGAAGGGTATCAGGGACTGGAAAAGGTTCTTTTTGAATGGACCCCCGAGCAGCTTATTGAAGAAATGAAGGTTTCCGGCCTGCGGGGGCGGGGCGGGGCGGGCTTTCCCACTTGGCTTAAATGGGATCTTGCCCGCAAAGCCCAGGGAGACATCAAGTACGTGATCTGCAACGCCGATGAAGGGGACCCCGGCGCTTATATGGACCGGTCCACCATAGAGGGCGATCCCCATTCGGTGATAGAGGGGATGATCACCGCGGGCAAGGCCATAGGCGCTCACCAGGGTTATGTGTACATCCGGGCGGAATATCCTCTGGCCATAGAGCGGCTCCGCATAGCCCTGGCCCAGGCCCGTGATTACGGGCTCATAGGCAAGAACATCCTGGGTTCGGGATTCGACTTTGATATCGAGATACGCCTGGGCGCCGGGGCTTTTGTCTGTGGCGAAGAGACGGCCCTTATCAAGTCTGTCGAAGGCAACCGGGGTATGCCGGTTCCCAAGCCGCCCTTCCCGGCGAACAAGGGGCTTTGGCAGCGGCCTACCATCATCAACAACGTGGAAACCCTGGCGAATGTCCCGGTTATCACCGCCAAGGGTGGCGCATGGCTCGCCAAAATCGGTACCGAAAAATCCAAGGGCACCAAAGTATTTGCCCTTACCGGCAAGGTGAAGAATTCCGGCCTTGTTGAGGTCCCCATGGGTACCACCTTGCGGGAGATCATCTTCGAGATAGGCGGCGGCATCAAGGACAAGAAGAAATTCAAGGGTGTCCAAACCGGCGGCCCTTCCGGCGGCATCCTCACCGAAAAGGTGCTGGATACCCCTATAGACTACGAAAGTCTGACGGCCAACGGTTCCATGATGGGGTCGGGGGGTATGATCGTCATGGACGAGGACGACTGCGTAGTGGACGTGGCCCGGTTCTACATGGACTTCTGCGTGGACGAATCCTGCGGCAAATGTTCGCCCTGCCGGATAGGGACTACCCAGCTCCTCAACATCCTGGAAAAGATCACCAAGGGCAACGGGGAAGAAGAAGATCTGGTAAAACTGGAAGTCATCGGCAAGTCCATGTCCAAGGCCAGCCTTTGTGCCCTGGGCCAGACCGCCCCTAACCCGATTCTGTCTACTGTTAATAATTTCAGGGAAGAATACCTGGAACATATCAGAGACCGGAAGTGCCGTTCCGGCAAGTGCAAGAGCCTTGTCAGATACGAAATTTTGGCGGACAAATGTATAGGTTGCGGGCTCTGCGTCCGGCGCTGCCCCGCGAACTGTATCACCGGGGAAAAGAAACAGCCTCACATCATCGACCAGTCCAAGTGTATCAAATGCGGCGAGTGCTTTAAGAACTGTAAGTTCGGCGCCATTACCAAGGCTTAGGCCGGGCCTATTTCAGAAGCGAGGAGAAATCATGGTTAACCTAAAAATAAACGGTATCCCCCTTGAAGTAGAGGAGGGAACTTCGATTCTGGCGGCGGCCAGGAAAGTCAATGTCAAAATTCCCACTCTCTGTTATAACCCGGACCTGCCTCCCTGGGCTTCCTGCGGGATCTGCATAGTCCGGATGGAAGGTTCCCCCAGGATGGTCAGGGCCTGCACTACCGCTGTGACGGAGGGCATGAGCGTCATTACCCATGACGCGGAGATCATCTCGGTGCGCCGCACCGTACTGGAGCTTATTCTTTCCAATCATCCCAACGACTGCCTCCAATGTCCCCGGAACGGCAACTGCGAACTTCAGACACTGGCGGCGGAATTCGGCATCAGGGAGAGTCCCTACAGAAAAGTAATCAGCGGCCTGCCTATAGACGACACCAACCCGGCCATTATTCTTAACCCGGAAAAGTGTATACGCTGCGGCCGTTGCGTCAAAGTCTGCCAGGAAATGCAGAACGTCTGGGCCCTGGAATTCCTGGGCCGGGGCATTAAAGGCCGGATCGCTCCCGCGGCGGACACCCCTTTGGGCGAAAGTCCCTGTATCAAATGCGGTCAGTGCGCCGCCCACTGTCCTGTGGGCGCCATCTACGAGCGGGATGATACCGTCAAGGTCTGGGCCGCCCTGCATAATCCTAACCTTCATTCGGTGGTCCAGATTGCCCCGGCGGTCCGGGTCGCCTTGGCGGAAGAATTCGGCATGGATCCCGGCTCCCTGGTGACCAGGCAAATCTACGCCACCCTCAGGCGCCTCGGCTTTAAGACCGTGTTTGACACGAACTTTTCCGCAGACCTCACCATCATGGAAGAGGGCACGGAGTTGGTGAAGCGCCTTGTGGATGCGGCGGGAAGCAATAAGGTTACCCCGGACATCCCTCTTATCACAAGCTGCTGTCCCGCCTGGGTCGATTATATGGAGAAATACTACAATGACATGATCCCCAACTTCTCCACCGCGAAGTCTCCCCAGCAGATGATGGGCGCCATGATCAAGGCATATTGGGCGGATAAGGCCGGGGTGAGCGCAGACAAGGTTTATTCCGTGTCGATCATGCCCTGCACCGCCAAGAAGTGGGAAACCAAGCGGAACAACGATATGAAGAGCGCGGGTCACGGTTACGATGTGGATATAGTTCTTACCACCAGGGAACTGGCCCGGATGATCAAACAGGCCGGCATAGACATTCTGGCCCTGCCCGAGGAAGATGCGGACAGCCCGCTGGGACCTTATACCGGCGCTGGGACCATTTTCGGCGTCACCGGCGGGGTCATGGAAGCTGCGGTCCGGAGCGCTTATTTCCTGGTTACCAAAAAAGAACTGGGGAACGTGAATTTCCTGCCTGTCCGGGGCCTCTCCGGGGTCAAGGAAGCGGAAGTGGACTTCAACAACGGCTCCAAGATACGCATTGCCGTTGCCCATCAGATGGGCAACATCGCCGCAGTGCTGGACAAGATCCGTTCCGCCCGGGATTCAGGGCAGGAGACTCCTTACCACTTTGTGGAGGTTATGGCCTGCCGGGGCGGATGTATAGGTGGCGGCGGACAGCCCTATGGCTGTACCGACGAGGTTCGGGCCAAACGTACCACCGGCCTCTACACCGACGATGAGAAATCAGCCCTCCGCTGTTCCCACCAGAATCCCTGCATCAAGCAGGTCTACGACGAATTCTTGGGCGAGCCTAACGGCCACAAAGCCCACGAACTGCTTCACACCAAATACGAGGAGCGGCCCCTGTACCTGAAGTAGGACGTTCCGCCCGGAAACCATTGCATGGTAATAGGCCTGTAATCCGCCGCAAGGGGGTTACGGGCCTTTTTACAGGGCGTTACCCTAATGGGCTGATTACACTAAAAGACAAGAACAATGTCCACGGATAACATGGATTTTTTGTATGAAACCCCCTCGTAATCCGCGAAAATCGGCCTAATCCGTGGATATTTCATGTGAGTTCGATGGAATCTAAGGGCCGCGAATGGATACCAATTTTCACAAACAAACTATGGATTTAATCTCAAAAGTTCGTGTGGTTAGTGGTTCATATTCTCGCAACGGGGTTTCCGGAGGTTCTAATTCATCAGTATCCGGGGATTTACCGTTACTCCGTTCTTATAGACTGTAAAGTGGAGGTGGGGACCGGTACTAAGGCCGGTACTCCCCACATCACCGATACGTTCACCGGTTTTGACGTAGGCCCCGGTCTTGACTCGGATCACATTCATGTGGGCGTAGAGAGTCCGGTATCCCGAATGGTGGCTAATCACCACATAGTTGCCGGAAACATCGTTATACCCTGTGGCGCTGACCCGTCCGCCCATGGCGGCCTTAATCGGCGTACCCAGGGGGCTTCCTATATCAAGGCCGGTATGGAACTGCCGCTGTCCGGGAGGAAAGGGGCTCACCCTGTACCCATAGGGAGAGGTGATGTATCCCTGTACTGGCCAGATAAACAGATCGCCGTTGATTTCCTGCAAATCCATCCATTCCAGATGGGCGCCGGGTATAAAGACGCTGGACCCGACGTTCACCTGTTCCGAAAAAAGCTCGTTCACGGTTTGAATGTCCCTGGGATCGGCGTGGTACTTTTCAGCGATAGCTTCCAGGGTATCCCCCTTCTTTACGGTATAGAGGATGCCGTCCTGATTGGGGATACGCAGGACCTGGCCTATCCTGAGCAGGCGGGAATTCCTGATGCCGTTCAGTGAAATAAGGGTATCCTGATTCAGGCCGAAGTTCCTGACTATCCCGCCTATGGTATCCCCCTCTGACACGGTATAGGCAGAGTAAAAAAGCATTGAGGGCAGGGAATACTCAGAAGGTTCCGGCACTCCCTCAATCGTGGCGTCTGCCGCCAGGGGATTCAGGGTAGCGGCGGCTTCAGTCTCCACCGAAACCGGTACTTCGTAGTAGGACATACCCATACCGTTTTCGGCGTCGGCGGTGGTTTTCTGATACGCAGGGCGATACCTGAACGGAAGGTGCAGAGCGGAGAAAAATTCGGGAGTATTGACGACGGAAAAAAGTGAAAAAATCAATAATACCCGCAGGGCGGTGTTAGTATAAAAATACTCCGGTTGTAGCACAAGATACTCCAAAAAGTTTATTTACTATTATGTATATCGGAATATTTTTCTGTCAAGCGGAGTTTATTTTTATAAAGAAAATACCAGTCAACTGACAAGCTCCGTAAAGGAGGCCAGAAGCGAACGAGCTTCGGCGGATCCTTCTCCGGCCAGGAAACCGCCGGGCAGGGACGACAAGACTTCCCCGGCTTCCGCAATGAGTAGGCGGCCCCGTTCTTCGGCTTCTTCCAGGACCCCGGTAGCGCCGAGTGCCCCGATGAACTCCTCCACCTCGGGAACGCCGGTCCCCCCGGCCCGGGCCGCCGCAAAATACCGGGCCGCAAGCGCACCGGCTCCGGGACAGCGGTTCAGGTAGAGGAGCATAGGAAGACTTTTCTTTCCCTCCACGATGTCATCCCCCCGTTTCTTGCCCGGAATCCCGGTAGTCAGATTTTTAACATCGTCTAGTATCTGGAAGCCCACTCCCAACTTTTCCGCCGCTTCGCCCAGGATGGCGGCAAGGGAACGGAGGTCTCCTTCGGGCGTAAAGACCGGGGCTGTCCCGTAGCTTCCCGCAAGGCCGGCGTAGACTCCCAATACCGCCGCAAGACGCGCCAGGGCCCCGGTTTTGAGGCGGCACATCAGCGTGTATTCTTCCGGGTCTGGTCGGGACGCGAAATCCCGGTGCCAGGCAATATCCATAGCCTGTCCCAAATGAAGCCGCCTCATGTGTTCCCCCCAGGCCGCATATACCCGCCCTTTTAGTTCCGCCGGGGCTTCCCATTCGTCCACACACGCCAGAGACAGAAAGTACAGGAAGCATCCCCCATTGATGGCTGTATCCGTCCCGTAAATCAGGTGAACCGCAGGCTTCCCTCGCCGCTCGTCCGAGTTATCCTCAATGTCATCGTGAATCAAGCTGGCGTTGTGGGGCAGTTCCACCAGGGGAACCAGGGGCAGCGCCGCGTCTCCCCCGCCCAGGGCCTCGCAAATCAGGGTCATGAGGAGGGGCCGCCACCGCTTTCCGCCCCGCCCAACTATGTCCTGTCCCGGCGCCGTCAATGAAGATGCCAATTCCGGAGGTACGCGCCCTTCTGTACCCGTTCCCAGTCCGGGAAAAATCCGGCCCACCCAGCCGTCATCGGGATTTTCCGGCAGAACGGCGTTGAGTTGTTCTTCAATCTTTTTAATCCTGGCAAAATATCTGTAATCCTGAAACAAAGCGCCCATATCCCTAGTTTACATAAGCTGTCTAAAAGGTCTAGGCAGGGATAAAAGACCGGCCCTAATGAGGGGGAAATGTGGAAACGTTACCAATTTTTTACAATATAAGAACATAGCGAATAATTCACAAGTCACTGTAATAGGCAAGGTGGGCTATCGTAAAAAGCCGCCATTCCCGTGTTTGAGGGCGGCGGCTTTTTGGGCGTTATCGGAACTTACCAGACGGAAGTACATGTGCGTTTACTTAAAAGGAGAGACCTGTTCCCAGAGAGGTCTGACCCCGCAGAGGTCTGTCCCCACAAAGAGACCCGACCTCACAAAAGGGTCTGTGTCTTCATAGGTCTCTGATGGGGGGTCAGACCTCTAAGTAAACGCATATGGACTAAAGTCCATGTGCGTTTACTTAAGCAGTTGGCAAAACAATTCTCACCGGATAAACTGGGGACATGGGAGAGGACAACTATACCTTCGAAGATCTGGCGACGATACTGCCGGAGCTTTGGCGAGAAAAAGCGAGGGAACTGGGCGCCTTACAGCGGGCACGGGAAATCAAGACACCTGAAGATTTGCTGAAACTCATCTTTCTGTATTTGACCGAAGGGAAATCTTTTGGGAA
>JAITBO010000047.1 GCA_031283505.1 Treponema sp.
TTCTTTCATGTTTAACCCCATTCGGACGCCCTCCTTCGAGCGCCCTTAGTATAATTTGGGTAACATTTTCAATTTGAGGCATGACCCTTTTTCGGTAACATTTTTCATGAGTCAACGCGGAGACTTGGAAATAGGGCCCGCAATGAGTATACTGAAAGCGAGCAGTGAGAAGATCAAGGAACTGCCGTTAGGCGCGTATATGCAGGTGATACTGGACGCGAACGCGGGGGTATTTTTAGAGGCAGGAAAGATGAGGAACAGAGCTTTAACATTTGACGATGTTGTGGTAGAACTCGGCTTTAACGCCCGATGGGAGGAAAAAGGCCGCAAAGAAGGCCACAAGGAGGGCCTTGAAAAAGGCCGTGAGGAAGTTGCCAGAAACGCCCTGGCCAAAGGGTTGTCCCTGGATACAATTGGGGAAATCACCGGTTTTGACATAGAGACCATCAAAAGTTTCTCCGGCAAATAATCTTTCGGGAGTCCGCAAGGCTTTGCCGCCGCCCGCCGATACAATCGCCAAAATTTACCCGCATTGAGAATTGGAAACCCTGTTTTTCCGGGGTACGCCCAAGGTATTACCCCATCTGACATCGGCGCTTATCTTTACGGGTTCAAAATTTTTTCTGCCCTCGATATTTTCGATGAGTGACCGGGCGGCCAGGTAACCCCGCTCGTAGTTGGGGATGCTTACCGTGGTAAGATCCACCGTCTCGGCCAGTTCGCAGTTGTCAAAGCCGGTAACCGCCACATCTTCGGGGACCTTATAGCCCCCTTCCTTTAGGGTTTTGATCACCCCAATAGCCATATTGTCGTTGGCGCAGACGAAAATCTCAGGCAGGTCTTCGGTGTACATGAAAATCCTGGCCGCCGCATTTTTCGCGGTAATCCCCGGAATAGTAATACTTCCGGTGAAAAGCAATGCCTGCGTCCTTCAGCACCTCCAGAAAAGCGCCGAACCGTTCCTTGTTGTCCTCCGTATGCTCCGGCCCGCCGACAAAGGCGAATTTCCGGTAACCCCGTTTAACGGTCTCCCATATCATTTTCCTCATAGGATCGTAATTGTTCACCAGCACGCATTTAATGAAAGGGTGGGATAGTACACGGTCCAGCACGACGACGGGGTACTGTTCCGATGCAACCCGGACAAGGGTTTCGATCTTCATCTTGCCGTCCAGGATGATGCAGCCCCCGGTCATGTTGGTACGCATATATTTTTCACAGGACTTGGTGGTGCATATCATAAGATCGTACCCGCTGTCGCCGGCATAATCGTTGATCCCCTCAATGATTTTGAGGTAAAAACTGCGGTCAAAATCGCTGAAATTGAACAGGATGGTTTTGCTTTCTTTGACCTTCAGATTCTTTCCCGCCGGATTGGGAACGTAATTCATTTCCCGGCAGATCTCAAGAACCCGTGCGCGGGTCTCCGTCCCCACATTGGGCTTGTTATTCATCACATTGGAAACCGTGGAAACCGACACTTCCGCCTTCGCGGCGATATTCTTAATCCCAACGCCCATGGAACTGCCTCCACAAGGTAAAATTTACAAAAACTATACGGCGATTTTACCTGAAACACAAGAGGCCGTGTTAGGGACTGTGCAGAAATCACATGACCGTTTGGTCATGTGAACCGTAGGCTCTTGGAAAATCCGGTCAACCCGGTTTTTCCAGTAAATCCAAGGAAGCTGTTCCAAAAACTGAAGTTTTGGAACAGCCTCATGTTATTTCCTTATTAGAGTTGTTTAGAAACTGAAGTTTCTAAACAACTTCCGCTAAAAAACGCAGTTTTGCAAGGCTTTAGCCTGAAAAACCGCAAGACTTGTGAGACAACCAACCGGGTTATCGAACAAGCCTATTGCATCGAACCAAAGGTTCGCAACAATTAAAATAAAATGCTGTGCTTTTTATTTATGCACAGTTCCTTACAGGAGCCTTTCCAGTTCTTCCACCAGGTTGGCGAAGATTTTGCACGCCCCTTCCACTGGGGCCGGATCCCCCATGTCAACACCGGCGGCCTTGAGGGATTCCAGAGGGAACCGGGAACCTCCCGACTTGAGGAAGGCGAAATAGTCCTCCCGCTCCCGTGCGCTCCCGGAGAGGACGCGCTCCGCCAGGGCCAGGGACGCCGAGATGCCGGTGGCGTACTTGTAAACATAGAAGGCCCGGTAGAAGTGGGGGATACGCAGGCCCTCAAGATCGCTTTCTTCTTCCAGAACCATGCCGGGGCCAAAGTATTTTTCCAGGAGTGTCCGGTATTCGGCCCGGAGCAGTTCCGCAGTCAGCGGGCTGCCCCCTTCTTCCAACTCGTGGGTACGTTTTTCGAATTCGGCGAACATGGTCTGGCGGTAAAGGGTCGCCAAAATATCGTCCACCCGCTTGTTGATTAGGCAGGTCCTGAAGTTCCCCTCTGCCTTCTTTATCAGATACCTGAAGAGGAGTTCTTCGTTGAAGGTGCTGGCGACTTCGGCTTCAAAAATGGTGTAGTTGTAGTGCATAAAGGGATTAGACCGGGTGGAATACCAGGAGTGCATGGAGTGCCCGCCTTCGTGGGCCAGGGTAAAAACGTCCCGTATGGAGTCTTCTTTGTAGTTCATGAGGATGTAGGGCTCCCCGGTATAGCTCCCTGCGGAAAACGCGCCGGAACGTTTGCCCTTGTTTTCGTAGCGGTCGGCCCAGCGGCCCAAAAGACCGGCACGGAGGGTCCCGGCATATTCGTCTCCCAGGGGGGCAAGAGCTTCGCTCACCATATCCACCGCCTCGTTCCAGGTGGTCTTTCGGGCCGCGTCGGGGACCATGGGGACGTAGACATCGTAGTGGCGCAGAACATCCAGTTTAAGGACCCGCTTCCTCAGGGCGTAGTACCGGTGGAGGGGTTCCAGATTCGCGTTTACCGTGGCGATAAGGTTATCGTATACCGGCTCGTCCACCTTGTCAGGAAACAGGGCTGCGGCCCGGGCCGAGGGAAAGCCCCGTATCCGGGCCTTGATCACGTCCTTCTTGACCGATCCGCCGTAAAGGGCGGCCAGAGTGGTCTTGTAAGAGGCGAAACCTTTGTAAAAGGCCCGGTAAGCCCGCTCTCTGAGGTCCCTGTCGCTCTTTTCCATGAACACGGACCAGGTGGACTGGGAAATGGGGAAGGTCCCTTCGGGAGTTTCCACCGTCCCAAAGTCCATGTCCACGTTGGTCAGCACGGAAAAGGCTTCCGAAGCAAGGCCGTCTCCCTCCTCCTGAAGGGCGAGGATGCGCTCTTCCTTATCGCTGAGTATGTAGGGCTTGAAACGCAGGAGTTTTTTCAGATAAACGCGGTATTCCTCAAGCCGGGGATGGGTAAGAAAGCGTTCCATATCGCCGCCGGGGATGGCCTGAATCTCAGGGATTGCCCAGGCAAGCGCGGCCTGTATCCTGGCGGCAGTCATCACAAAACGGCCCTTCATGGTCCGCCTTTCGCCGTCCCCCTGATCCTCGGCCTCCCGGAGATCGCTGTAGTAGGCCAGCCGTTCTTCCAGAATCCCCAAATCCCGGGCGAAATCCAGATACCCGGCGAGGGCCTCCGGGGAGGACCCCAGGGTTCCCCGGAAACCGGAGACATATTCGGCCATTTTTTCGTAGGCCCCAAGGCCCTCGTTCCAGGCCGCATCATCGGGGAATAAACGGGAAAGGTCCCAAGTGTCCTTGATGTCAACCTCCCTGCGGAGGGGTATTTTTGCGGCGGGTTTGTTTTGATTCGTCATAGTATAGCTATACCGTGTGTAAGGGAATCGGTCAACCTGCCGATAATAAACCGATGAAATCTATGTGGTGCCTGGCACCTTTTTGCTTTTTTCTATTATTACCATGCTTGTCCTGCGCGACTAAGATTCCGCCTCCTGAGGAAGCTGTTCCGGTTCCTCCGGCCCCGCCTCCGGAACAGCCTGCGGCCCGGCTTAGTTTCGAGCGGCTGGAGGCGGTCACCCCAAACGGCCTTTCCCTGGTGTTCCGCCTGGAAGCGGACAACCCCAGGGCGGAACCGGCTCGCATCCGGGCGGCGGCCTGGAAGACGACGGTGAACGGCGTCGAGAGGGAAGGGGAGGGGACCCTCACCCTGGAGCGGGGGGAATCCCTGGCGGCGGGTTCTTCCGGGACCTTTCCCCTGAGACTGGAAACGGTTCTGACGGCGGAGATGCTTCCGGAGGGACCGGGCGCGGTGGACGGGGAAGTGGCGTTGACTGCGGATGTCGTTTTTACCTATGACAGCGGGGAAGAAGTAAGGACCCAGGTCATGGCCGCCGCCGCGTTCCCCCTGGTTAGGGAGCCGGAGGTGCGAATCACCGCCATCGCCGTGAAAAAGGCGGAACTCATCAACACCCGGTTCAAGGTCAGCCTTAGAATCGACAACCCCAATATTTTCCCCCTGGAGCTTTCCTCCTTTGATTATGAGCTTTACAATTCGGGGCGGCTCTGGGCGGACGGTATGAGAGAAGACATTCTGGCCATTCCCCCGGAAAGCTCTGCGGAGACGGATCTTTCCCTTGTGATGAATTTTATCAACATGAACCGGGAGCTTCTGAATCAGATAGCGGCCCTGCGGGACATAAACTACCGGTTTACCGGGAAGGCCAGGGTGAGTACCGGCATTGAGCATTTTCCCCAATTCAACATAAAGTACGATCTTTCGGGCCGTTCCGGGGTTACGGAATAGTCCTCAACATGAAGCGATACTTGAGCCGGTTTCAAAACCCGGTTAGCCCTATGATACAGTGAAACAGCTTCAATAGTAGGTGATCCGGTATTCGCCGGCGCTTACAAAGCCGATACGGCGGTATACTGCCCTAGCTGCGACATTCCGTTTTTTTACGAACAGGGACACCCCTTTTCCCCTGGCAATAAGTTCCCGCACCAGAGTTGCGGTCATAAGGGTGGCTATCCCCAACCCCCGGCAGTCCGTGTGGACATACACGCCGCCTATCTGATACCGGGTGAAGGATTCGGCGTTGGTGTTGGCTTTTCCTACGATACGGCTGCCAAGACAGGCCGCAAGAACATATTCCCGGCTGACGATACGTTCCAGGGTCAAGCGGCAGGAAGCGGGATTAAAAACCGTATCCGGGGGCAGCACTTCTTCCCGCTCATAAGCCGCTTGAAGGGGGAACAGGGCTTCTATGTCCGTTACATCCACTGGCCGCAGGAGCAAGCCGGGCGGGCTATTGGGTAAAATCCCGGCCTGGGGTTCCTGGTCTGTATACAAGAGGTCGTAATCGATACGGCTGCCGGGCTTCCGCCCGATTCTGTCCAGAAAACTTTCAAAAACCTCCGTATCATGGGTAATTCCCTGAACGGAATGTATGGGGATAAGGTTCAAAAAACGCCCAAGAAAGCGAGGCGCCGGAATGTCCCTGTTTTCACCCAGGACAGGAAAGAGGGAACTGCGATTATAAATCAGAAGGGAAATGATATTTCCCGCTTCATCAGGTATAAACCATACGCAGTCGGCCTTTCCCGGACGTATAAAACCAGCGCAGGCGGATACACAGTTTTTCTCCCGCTCTCGCAGAAAAGATTCGGCGACAGGAAAATCCCGCTTCTTCAGTATATGCCAGCGATAAGCCCTCCGGCTTTGCCGAAACAGGGGAAAAAAACTGCTCATCCCTGGAATGGAAACCTTCCCTGTCCGGGAATACGGCCCAGGAGGACGGAAAAACCCGCCAAAAAGGATTCGGGGGCATAACTGTAGACCGCAATGGCCCCATCCGCCCAAGAAGCTTCATCCAGGTATACCGGACTTAGCACGGAAAAGATGATGACCCGCTTCCCCAGGGGCCGCAAAGCCCGGAGCTGATTCAAACCCGCCGCATCGGAGAGACAAAAGATGATGGTATCAGCCGATTGTGCATAGCGTACCAGTTCATCCTTCCGTTCCGGCGCATACCAGTAAGCGGACGCCCCCGGATAGGCTTTTCTTCCGGCGGTGAAAAAGTCCAGATACTGACCTGCCAGGAGTACCTTCCCCGCCCGCTCGGGACTGAGGGGAATGACCGGCTCCGCCACAAGGCCGCCAGATGGGACCCGTGTAGTACCGGATGAATTGGCGGCGCCCTTCACCACCGTGACGCTCCGGACCGCCAGGTCCAGAAAAAAGGCGGTGCCTTCCGGGTCCGGCAGGCTGTTTTTAATCTTATTTAAATCCGGTATATAGGGGACCGCCTTTTCTCCCCGCAGGTACGTAAGCTTCACCGTCAAAACCCGCAGAGCGGCGTCCCGGACCCGTGCCCTAAATTCAGGTTCCTCTTTTATGGCCGCCGCCAGGGATGTCCAGACCTGATCAGTCAAATTTGGGGTTTTAGACAGCATGATGATGTCGTTCCCCGCAAGAAGGGCCTGTTTTGCCGCACGGGAAACGCTCCCCGCGCTTATGGCCGCCCCATTCATCAACAGATCGTCGGTTATGATAAGCCCTTCGTAACCGATGCGGTCCCGAAGTACATCCCGGAGAAACCAGGACGAAAGGGAAGCCGGGATCAAGGCGTCCAAAACATTGGGAAAGGCCAAGTGTCCGCTCATGATGGCGGGAATTTTTTCCCTGGACAGGATACGGTAGGGGACTAGTTCCCTGTCCCAGAGGACCTCAAAGGATGCGTCAATTTGCGGAAGCACCCCGTGGGAATCCATGTCCGTATCTCCGTGTCCGGGATAGTGTTTCGCCGTAGCGATGATTCCCGCCGCAGCCTGGCCCTTCACGAAAGCCGCTCCCAGGATACCCGCCTGCACGGGATCGCTCCCAAAAGCCCGGGGACCTATCAGGGTAGAGTCCCGGTTAGTGTAAAGATCTACCGTGGGGGCAAAGTTCATGTTGATACCCAGAACCGCAAGTTCCCTGCCTATGTAGTACCCCGCCAAATAAGCGTCCCGGGGATAACCCGAAGCGCCTATGGCCATGTTTCCCGGCGTTTCGCTTGTGGCCCCTTTTACGTGCCGGATCCACCCGCCCTCCTGATCCGTTGCCACCAAAAGGGGAATGCCCAATTCCTTTTGAAGGGCCGTCTCCTGAAGAATACCCACAGTTTCGGCAAGTTTCCGGGTATCCCCGGTATTCCAGCCGAAAATTTTGATCCCTCCGATGCCCCGGTCCCGTATCCAGTCCATAATGAGAGGAGAAGGTTCCGCTCCGACCCAGCCCAGCATGAAGGTCTGAGCCAGGGCCTGTTCGTCTGTCATGCGGTCCAGAATATGAACGGCCAAAACTTCAGGTGGTTCGGAGGAAGTAAAATTTTGGGGGGAAATCTGGGCGGCGCCGGCCAGCGTCAGGACGAGGACCGCCCCAAACAACGCCGGAGTAGGGAGATTCACCGGTATGATTCACCTTTCAAGGCGTCTATATACGCCGCCGCACTGTGGGCCGCCACCGCCCCTTCTCCGGCAGCCACCACCACCTGTCTAAAAGGTGCGGCCCGGACATCGCCGGCGGCAAAGAGCCCCGGAAGAGTCGTTGCCATGGACTGATCCGTGACGATGTATCCGTTTTCGTCAAATTCAGGGACCGGCCCGGAAATAAACGCCGTCTGGGGAATGGTTCCGGTAAAGATGAACACCGCCGCCGCGTCTTCCTCGTACTGTTCACCCGTATCAATACGCTCCAAAACCACCGAAGAAACTTGCCTGTCTCCCCGTATCTCCAGCATACGGGTATTAAACCGTACCTTTATGTTGGGGTTGCTTAGGGTCCGTTCCGCAATAGCTTTCTGGGCCCGGAACCGGTCCCGCCTGTGGATGAGCGCCACCTGCGGGGAAAGGCGGGAAAGGTATAGGGCTTCGTCGCAAGCGGCATCCCCGCCGCCAACCACGAAGATCTTCTTGTTCTTAAAGAAAGGGCCATCGCAGACAGCGCAGTACGAAACGCCCCGGCCATAGAATTCGGCTTCTCCGGGGATGTCCAGGGTACGGTGTCTGGTCCCCGTTGCAATGATGACTGCCGGGGCCTCCAGGATCCCGCCACTTCCCAAGGTAAGCCGGAAGCGATCTCCTTTTTTCTCCAGGGACAGCGCTGAATCGGAAAGAAATCCAGCGCCGAATTCTTCGGCCTGACGACGCAGGATCTCGGCAAAATCATACCCCGATGTATCCGGCGCAATGCCGGGATAATTTTCAAGTTTGTCAATGAGCAGGGCCTGTCCGCCCGGAGCAAGCTGTTCGACTACCAAAACCGGAAGGTTGGCCCGGGCCCCGTACTGGGCCGCTGTCAATCCTGCCGGCCCTCCGCCTATGATGATAAGTTCCGCCTCTGGAATGTTCATAGCAATACAATACACCCGGAAAAAGAATAAGAATACCCCGTACCAAATTACTCCCCGGTGAATTGATGAATACGATGAATTGGAAAGCCGCATTTCATCCTTAATCATGCCTTCTCATTTTTGCTGTTAATGATTATAATGAAATAATGAACCGCAGTGCCGGTCCTTCATCAAGATATATTCCGTTTTTCCATATCTTCGTCCTGGTGGGTTTATTCGGTGTTTTAGTTCCCCTCCAGGCTGCCGAACCCGTTGCTACGGGGAACTTTCCCCGGCTGGAAGCGGACCCCAAAGCCGGGGAACTTAACCTCCTGGAGCGGGATGGCGCCTATTCCTGGCAGGATCTGATGGATATAGCGCTCTGGACCTCCGGAGAAAACGCCGCCGAAATCTATACCGGAAAAAATGTCAAGGAGATTATCGTCAACGCGGCCTCTGAACTGAGGCGGTCTCCCCTGCCGGAGAACTTTAGGGAACGGGGGGAATATGTTCTTACCTTCATGTACGACCGGTTCCTCAAAACCTATTCCACCCACCAGACCAGAGTGGACGAAATCTTCAATTCCGGGCGGTACAACTGCGTTTCTTCGGCGGTACTCTACACAATCTTTGCCGTTTCCGCAGGACTGGATGTCCGGGGGGTCATGACCAGGGACCACGCTTTTGTAACCGTCAATATGGGGAAAGAATCTATTGATGTGGAAACCACCAATCCCTACGGCTTTGATCCGGGCAGCCGTAAGGAATTCCACGACAATTTTGGCCAGCTCACGGGCTTTGCCTATGTTCCGGCGAGGAATTACCGGGACCGGGTTTCCCTCAGCCCCCTGGAACTCATTTCCCTGATCCTTTCCAATCGCATCGTCAACCTGGAAGCCCAAAAGCGCTTCGGCGAGGCGGTTCCCCTGGCCCTGACCCGGGCCCAGCTGCTCTCCCTGCGGAAGACCCCGGTGGTATCCCCCTTATTCGCCGATCCCGAACAGGACGCCCTGGACCGGATCTACAACTTCGGCATTTCTCTGGTACGGGCGGGGCAGGAGGAGGAGGCCCTCCGCTGGGCAGCCCTGGCTTCCCGGTGGTTTCCCGGAAAGGACCACTGGGAGGAATTTATCTCCACGGCGGTGAACAACCTGATGATAAAACTCATCAGGAACCGGCGCCTTGACGACGCCCGGTCCCTCTTGACCGCCCAGGCCCCCCTGCTCAGTTCCGGCAGCTTTGCCCAACTGAACCTCCAGATCACCGATGCGGAGCTGGTACAGCAAAGCACCCGGATCAGGACCGTGAAAGACGCGGAGGCCTGTATCCGGGCTATTAACGAGGCCGAGGCCCGTGCGGGGCTCCCCCGTGCCAGGGCGGAGGAGATGCGGACCGTGGTCTTCATCCACGAGGGGGAAATCCTGGCCGCCGCCGGGGACTTGCAGGGGGCCATATCCTTTCTGGAGGATGTGATCCGGCAATACGGGCGGAATTCCCGGCTGGACGAGGCCCTGGGGGTGTTCCGTTCCAACCGGGTGGCGGAGGTCCATAACCAGTTTGCGCGGCTTTTTAACCGGGGGGCCTACGATGAAGCCCTCCGAATCCTCCGGGCAGGGCTGGAGGAATTCCCCAATAACCGGCAGCTTCGGACAGACCTCGCCCATGCCCAAAAAATGCTCCCCCCGGAGGGGGCTCCCTAACTACCGGCTGATCGTACCTTCATTAAGCTAAATCACAGGATAAGGAA
>JAITBO010000082.1 GCA_031283505.1 Treponema sp.
GAGGATATTAACACTTTTGCGGAGAGGATCAAAGGGATTTCTTCCGTTTTTTTTATTTTTTACGTTAATTCAAGCCCTTGTTTTCGCCCAAACCGGGGAGGAAGAAAATTCTATCCCTATTTTGTTTATGGCCTTTAGCGGCCCCAATGCGGCGGATGCGGAACAGTTGGGTTCAGCCATGCGTACAGAACTGGAATGGATCTCCCGGGCAAGCGGATATACGGTAAAACAATCCAAGAATACTTTGAGATCGCCGCCCTCAATGAACGGGCTTTCCGTAGCGGATCAGGCGCAGCATCCAAAATACCTTGTCAATGGGATAATCACCCGGGAAGGAGAGGATTCGGTAGTAGATATTTCGTTATGGAACCTTGAAGGCCCGGCTTTGCTTTTTTCACAGGCTTTTGACTACCGGCGGCTTGATGAGGCCCTGTCCATGATGCCTTTTTATACCTGGTCGCTTTATGCGATTTTACCGGTTCTTGAAACTCCTTCCGGGGAACTACAGACGGTCAGGGCAGAAGCGGATGCGGAGGCCGCCAGAGCAGAGGCGGATGCTGCCAGAATAGAAGCCGAAACTGCGGGGCCGGGTATTGATAACGCCACAACAACAGCCTGGAAAAGCCGGTGGATCTATCTGGGCTTGAAGGGCGGCATATCCCCCCGGTTCTATATTTTTGAGGCCGATTTTCCCAAGGACTTGGTGTTTACCTGGGAAGTGGGCCTTCTTGCGGAATTTCAGTTCCTCCGGTTCCCCTGGGGCCGACGCAATGTGTTTCTCGCTTTGCAGGGAGAAGGAATTCTTACTGTGGACAAGTTTAATCTTCTCGATACAGACGACAATGTAACGGAAAACATTTTTTTTTCTATAATGATGCCTCTGTTCTTAAAGCTTAATTACAAGCCCGGTCCCTTTGCCCTGAGTTTATACGGAGGAATGTACCATATCTGGTATCTTCCCGCAAAAAGCTCAGGTGAAGAAACCGTACAGCCAAAATTGCGTACAAATAGTTTTTTTGATTCTCTGGGTTACAGTGCCGGCTTTAAATTCGGCGTCAAGGCCGGAAAGCGGGGCACATTCTTCTTCGATCTGCGATACTCAAGCGACCGGGATGTTACGGAAGTTGAAAGCGTTACTCCGATAAGTTACCAGCGGTATACCCCTTCTATTACCCTGGGGTACGAGTTGGGCCTGTTTAACCGGAAATGATCTTCCCTGCGGCAAGGCCGCCGAACATTTAACCACGAAACGCCCGCGCCTTTTTATTGTGGAATGAACCAATTCCAAAACTCGGTTAGTTTTGAACTGGCTCAAAAACGAACCAAAGGTTCGGCGCGGGGTCTGCGGCTAATCGTTATATTGTCATTCCTTCAAAAAACGTTTTTCTTCCTCCGGCAGGTCAAAGCCCAGGGTTCCGCCGGGGTTCATCACGTTATCCGGGTCAAAGTGTTTTTTCAGGGCCTTAAAGACGGCGTATTCGTTCTTCCCTATACTGCCCTCAAGCCAGGGGCCGAACATCTTGCCTATGCCATGATGATGGCTCATGGAAGCGCCTGATTTCTGTATGGCATCCAGAATACCGGCGTGGAACTTCCGGTACTCCTCAGGATCATGCATCAAGGCAATGAAGATCCAGTAGAGGTTCGCGCCCTGGGGATAGACGTGGCTCATGTGGGTCATACAGATGGTCTTGGGCCGGCTCTTGACGTAGGCGCGTACTTCCCGGTGAACCTTGCTCATGTTGCTCCAGTTGACGCTGCACTCCATGGTGTCCATGACAAGGCCGAAATCCTGCATAGTGTCCCTAAGATAGGGGTCGTTAAACCGGCCCTTTTCCCAACCCTTGCACACAAGGCCCGAAAGCCAGATGCCGCCGTATCGCCTTGCCGTCCGGTGTACGTTTTTTGCGCAGTTTTTGGAGAACCCCTTTTCGCCGTTGGTAAAGCCGAGGAAGAGGCACATTTCGTTTAGCTTAAAGCCTTTAAGGTCAAAAAGATACCGCAAAGGCGTATCCATGATGCCGTACATATGGATCATGACGCTGGTCTCTTCCGGGTCCGAAAGGCGGAATACCGACGGATACCCCGCCTCGCTCTGCATGATTTCCCGTGCGGCGGCCTGGGCGGTTTCCCAGTCTTTGAACATATACGAAAAGCGCTTTATGGTTTCCGGCATATAGCGGAACATTTTTAGTGTTACATGGGTCAATACGCCGAACGTCCCCTCGCTTCCCATCATGATCTGATCGATGTCGGGACCGGTGGCTTTCCGGGGATAACGGTCGGTATGGATGTTCCCCGCCGGTGTGGCGTAATCCTGTCCAAGCACAATGTCCTGGATACAGCCGTAGTAGGTGGAGTTCTGGCCGGCCCCATGGGTCACCACCCAGCCTCCCACGGAAGAATGTTCAAAACTCTGGGGGAAGTGCCCGCAGGTATAGGCCCGCCCGGCGCCGAGTTTCCGCACGGCGTCATTCAAAGTTTCCTCCAGCCTGGGGCCGCTCATTCCCGCTTCTACCGTGATGGTCTGATCGACTTCGTTAAAGTTTATCACTTTGTTGAACCTGAGCCGCAAGTCCAACGACACGCCTCTCTTGACGCATTCCACTCCTCTGGTGACCGATGACCCGCCGCCGTATACGTACAGGGGGATCTTCTCCGCAGCGCAGTACGCGACAATAGCTTCGATTTGTTCCCTGCTGTCCGGGTAAATTACCGCATCGGGGATGTTCTCGATGATCTTGTTCCTTATCCGCAGAAGGTCGTACATGGTTTTGCCGTAAGCGACAGAAAGTCTGGCGTAGGGATCGGTACGTACAAACTCTCTGCCCGCTATTTCCTCAAACCGCGCAAGCTGAACCTGGGTCAGTTTAATTGGCTTGTCGAACTGTACTTCCTCCAGGCCAAGGTTTTCGCTGTAATTTTTAAAATTCTCGTCGCTCAGGTCAAACTGTTTCTTCATCAGTTTGTAGAGTGACTCCCGGGGAACCTTGATCTGTTCCGCAAGGCCCCACTTAAAAATAGACCGGTAAGAATTTGACGGAACGCCGCCTTGATACCAGTCAGGTTCAAAATCTTTGTATTTATGTGCCATAATTATTTCCTTTCGGGTTTACCCTATAATTGGATTACTACGTAATCTGATTACTGCTCAGTCTGACTGTTACTCAGTCTGACTGTTACTCAGTCTTTGCAGTTTCTGATAAAGAGGAGAGAGTTTTCCAAACACCTTTGTAAAAATTTCGGCATAGAGTTCCTCGTAAATCCGGTGTTCTTCCGGCTTGGGCAAAAATTCGTCCTTGATGTGTACCATTGCTTTTATCCCTTCCTCGTAGGATGAAAATATCCCCAGGGCTTTGAATCCCACCATGGAAGAACCTACGCCGGTAACTTCGTGTGTCTGGGTGCGGTAAACCGGAAGGCCGAACATGGATGCGGTGATGCGGCACACCTCCGCGCTCTGGCTTCCGCCCCCTGCCGCATAGAGTTCCGTGACATTCAGCTTTCCCCGTTTCTCCATGCCCCTCATACCTTCCATCAGGGCAAAGTTGATCCCCTCGATGATGGCCCGGTATAGGTGTATCCGCGTATGTATGTCGGAAAATCCTATGACCGCGCCCTTGGCAAAGGGCATATCCACTCCGGGGGAGAAATAAGGCTGCATGACAAGTCCGTCGCAGCCGGGCCGGATTTCCTTGAGGCGGTCATCCAACAGTTTTTCTGCGTTTATCCCCAGGCGCGCCGCTTCCGCCACCTCCCTGGCGGCAAATTCCCGCTTGTACCAGGAGAGGAGCCAGTAACCCCGGTAGATTTCGATTTCCGGGTTATACCAGCCATTGGCCACTGCCGGATAGGGGGGCATATGGGGCAGGGGTTCCAGGTAACTCTGGGTCGAAAGCTGCACCGTGGCGGTAGTCCCAAAGCTCAGGGCGGCTTTGCGGGGATCCATGCAGGAAAGGCCCAGGGTTTCGCAGCCTTTGTCGCTCCCCGTGGCGATTAAAGGAAGCCCTTCGCGTATACCCGCCGCTTCGGAACATTCGGCGGTAATCTTCCCCATCACCGTTTCCGGTTCCACAAGGTCGTAGAGCTTGTCATAGTCTACATCGAAAATAATCCGGCGTATATCCGCAGGCTTCATCCAGTTTCGTATTTTTGAGTCAAAGGGGATATGACCGATGGTACTCGCGGAAGAATCCACCAGGGTTCCGCAGAATTTGTACGCAAGCCACGCGGAGATGAATACGAACTTATGAGTTTTCTCCCATATTTTTGGCTCGTGCAGGGCTATCCAGTTACAGGAACTGTTCTGCCGCTGCAACTCTACCCCTTCGCTCATGCCAGACGCCTTGAGGACCATGCTCAGTGCGGGGGGAAGACGAGGCAGTTTCCCGGCCCGGCGGTCATCGTTCCAGAGAATTACGTCACGCAAAGGCTTGCGGTCCCGGTCCAGGCACAGAACGGTATCCCGTATCGTGGAACAGGTAACGGCGATGATGTTGTCCCATGCCTCCGCAGCCTTTACCTTGAGTTCCCGGCTTGCTTCGCAGATAGTTTCCCAGTAGAACTCCGCCCGCTGTTCCGCCCATCCGGGCTGTTTTGAATAGTAGGCTGTTTCGTAGATTTTCTGCACTATGTGTACAATTTCTCCCCTGGGATTCACAAGAAGCGCCCTGGCGCTCTGAGTGCCGACATCAAAAGTTAATATCAAAGGGTCCGCCATATTATTCCTCCTTGTTTTCTAAACGCAGCTTAGAGAGGCTTTCCCAAAACCGTGCGTATTGGCGCACAGTCAATTAGTTTTGGGACAGGATCCAGGGATACAAAAAACGATTTTCATTCCTGTTCCTTCAAAATATTACTGGAAGCAATTACATTGACCCCCAAGCCGAGCGCGTCTTCCAATACCGTTTCCCCAATCCCAAGGGGCTCTGTAACCATGATGCTGTTCACCGCCTTCACAAGGTCCCGCATCTTTCCCCTGGGGATTTCCCCATCCGTGCGTGCCGGCAGCACCGGCACATCCGGAAAAACCGTCCGTACCGTGGTAGTCACCGTCCTGACAGGGTTGGTTATTTCCGCCTCCGCAAAGCCTGTGCCCCGTCCGCACAGGTTTCCTGTCACCGCGAGTCCTGCCGCTGTTTCTTCTATATGCAGCCTGCATCCGTTGGGACACAGAATACAGATCAGTTCCTTCACTTTACGCCTCGCTCATCGTCAGCGTGATCGTATTCCCGGACTTGAGGGCGGAGTCCCGCAGCCTCAGGGTCACCCGTTCCATCTCGGGAGGTTTAAGCTGGTTGTACCGTCTGCTGAACAGTTCGGTTTCCCCTGCACGGATCCTTACCAGGGTCCTGCCCCGCTCGTCCCTGGCCCGGAAAAACAGAACGGTCTCCTCTTCCAGGCAGGACAGATCCAACCGGTGGGGGGTCATGCAGAGGAAATTTTCATCCGTCCTGAATTCAACGCAGCTACCGACGGAGATTTCTCCGCCGCCTTCCAGGGCCCACCGCGCCGCCGCTTTTCCCGCCGTTTCCCCGCTTTCGGACACATAGTCCACCAGATCGTTTACCTGCAAAGCGTTTCCGCAGCTGAATATGCCGGGAATCGCGGTCATGCAGCGCTGATCGCAGACCGGCCCCCTGGTAGCAGGATGTATGGGAACCCCCAGTGATTCCGCCAGCTCGTTTTCCGGAATAAGCCCCACCGAAAGGATGAGGCCGTCACAGGCGAGACGTTCCTCCGTGCCGGGGATGGGGTTCATGGCGGCGTCCGCAGCGGCGATCTCCACCCCCTCAAGCCGGGTGCGGCCAAAGACTCTGCTGACCGTCCGGCTCGTATGGAGGGGGATACCGAAGTCGTCGAGACATTGGGCTATGTTGCGGGAAAGCCCCGAAGGCGCCGGTTTCGCCTCATAGACCCCCAGGACTTCCGCACCTTCCAGGGTAAGCCGTCTGGCCATGATGAGACCTATGTCCCCGGACCCCAGGATGACGCAGCGGCGGGCCGGGAGTTGACCCAGGATGTTGACGTAGTATTGGGCGGTTCCGGCGGTAAGTACCCCCGCCGGGTGGGTCCCATGTATGGCGGCCTGTCTCGCCGTCCGTTCCCGGCAGCCGGTGGACAGGACCAGCGCCCCGGTGGTAACGACATCAACACCGCCGCCATGGACCAGGGTCAAACGGAATCCCCCGGCGGTTTTCTCGATGCGGGTGGCAAAGGTGAGGAGCCGTACTTCCGCGCCGGTCTTCCGCAGGGCTTCAACGTACTGGTGGGAATATTCGGGGCCGCTCAGTTTTTCTCCGAACCTGATAAGCCCAAAACCATCGTGTATGCACTGCTTGAGTATGCCTCCCAGCCTTTTCTCCCGCTCTATCACCAGTGCGTGAGCCCCGGCTCGTTCCACCGCCGCCGCTGCCGCCAGCCCCGCCGGTCCTCCGCCTATGACCGCCACATCCGGCGCCCTGTTCATACCGCGCCGCCTTTGGCGGGGCCGCAAAGCACCGCGCCGCCGGGGCCGTTCTTCGTCACCTTCTCAAGGGGGATTCCCTTTTCCCTGGCAATAAGTTCCAAAATGAGGGGACCGCAGAAGGCTCCCTGACACCGCCCGCTCCCGGGTCTGACCCGCCGCCTCACCCCGTCCAGAGTGTCGCAGGACACAGGCCGCCGCAGAGCGTCCAGAATTTCGCCTCGGCTCACTTCCTCGCAGCGGCAGAGGATGACCCCGTAATCGGGGTTGGTCCGTATCAGGGCTTCCCTTTCGGCATCCCTCAAGGCGGCGGTATGGGGGATGGGTTTGCGTATGGGGTCGAAATCCGGCCTGACCGCCGGACGTTCCCCGCAGGCCTCAAGAATTTCCACCGCAAAACGGGCCGCGTCCACAGCTATGGCCGGAGCAGCCGTCAGGCCCGGAGACTGTATCCCCGCCGCGTGAACCAGATTGACCGTCCGCCGGCCTTTGCAGACAACAAAATCCTCCTCGTAGGTAGGGGCCCGTATCCCGGCGAAACAGGTGATAATCTGGGCCTGGGAAAGGGTTGGGACCGTTTCCTTGAATTTGACAAAGACCTTATGCACCGCTTCCCGGTTCGTGGCATAATCTTCCCGGTCAAAAACTTCCGCCGCATCCGGCCCTACCAAGATGTTGCCGTAGGCTGTGCGTATCATCCCCCCTCCCTTGGAATGACCGGTCTTCTTCGCCCCTCCGGAAGCCGATCCTGTTTTGAGGAACAGGTTGATCCTGCTTGCAATGGTATTGAGGAGAACACCGGTCATCTTTTTATCCAGGATGGAATTGATCCCCCGCCGGGGATGGATGGAATAAAACTGGTCCCCTGCCATGGCAGCTATCTCATCGGCAAAAACCCCGGCAGCGTTCACCGTCACCTTGGGATACACCGTCCCCCTGTTGGTCGTGACGCTGACGATGCGTCCGCTTTCGGTCTTCATCCCCGTGACAGCCGTGTCCAGGGAAATCCGCGCTCCGTTTTGCGCCGCGTTTTCCGCGTATGCAATGGTCAGATTATACGGACAGACCACCCCCGCGCTGGGGAAGAAAAGAGCCGCCGCAAGATCCTCCCTCAGGCCCGGCTCCCGGCTATGAAGTTCCTTCCTCCCGATGACCCGTACACCCGGAATCCCCAGCCATTTCCAGTACAGAAGGCTCAGATATAAAAAAAATTTTACAAAAGTCCCGCCGAAACAGAGGTACTGGCCGGTCCGTTCAAAGGGAACCCCCAGGTCCCCGGTAATTTTGCCGTACATCCGGTTTCCCGGCATATTGTAGCGGTATTTCTGAGTTCCCTTGAAGAGGTCCAGCCCCGGATGAACCATCCCGTCGTTCCGGCTGGAGGCGTGTACAGCCACATCGTGTTCTTTTTCCACCAGCAATATGTCAAGGTCGTAACGCGCAAGCTCCCGTGCAATGGCGCAGCCGGTAATCCCGCCGCCTATGACCAGTACGTCCGGCCTTTTCCCCTCAAGGCCCGCGTCATGAACTGCCGGAACCCTCATGGGCGGAATTTCCCCTCCCGTAAACCGCACCCGGTTCACGAAACCCCGGAACCTGGTGCGGGTACAGTCCCGGCCCCGGCAGGTCCCGTCTTCCCGCCTGAAACGCAGACCTTTTACCGCCAGGAATCCCGCCTCCACCACGGCGGCCCAGGAATCCAGAGAGCCTTCCAGAACCAGACAACCATCATCGAGAACTACCCAAACCTGATCCTGAAAACGGGAGCGCAGCCTGTTGTTAATCCGCCGTAAAGAAGACATACCGTAATTATTCCATAGTTTAAAGGATGAACAGGAATATGTCAAACAAAACCATGGGACAAAAAACACCTATAAGACTTGACGCGGAAGCCGCCATACCGAATTTTTTTGATCTGTAATAGCAGTATTGACAAACCGGAAGGAAGTAAATAAAATTAATAAAAAATAGTATTCAAAACCGATAAAGGGATTGCGGGTTATAAGACTCCCCGGGGTCTTCGATAAATTTGTCGGATGATACTTACCGGTTAAATGCGCTTTTTTTATGTGTAATTTTTTTGAATTTAAGAAGGAACGCGAGCTGATTTAATTAAGGGTTTAACTGTTTTTTTCAAAGCCAGCCTATTTTGAAAAGGGCGTCTGTGTTTTGTAATTAGTGTCTGTCCATAATGTAGACACATTATGGACAGACTACCTTAAAATCTGCATTTTCGTAACCTTTAGGTGAGAAAATGCAAGGTCTGTCCACAAAGTAACCGACTTTGTGGA
>JAITBO010000083.1 GCA_031283505.1 Treponema sp.
TCTGTCCATAATGTAGACACATTATGGACAGACTACCTTAAAATCTGCATTTTCGTAACCTTTAGGTGAGAAAATGCAAGGTCTGTCCACAAAGTAACCGACTTTGTGGACAGACACTAGCTAATGAAATGTTAAATTACTATAACCTGTCAGCGGCCTATTGTATATTTTCCGTATTTTTTCTATATTTATATATATTAATCTATATATTGGGGGATTTACTATGAAAGTAGCAATTAACGGATTCGGTCGCATCGGGCGCCTGGTTTTTCAATCCATCGTGGGGCAGGGGCTCTTGGGAAAGGATAAGATCGATGTAGTGGCGGTAACAGATATTACCACCGACGCCAAGTATTTTGCCTATCAGTTGAAATATGATTCTACTCAGGGCAGGATGCAGGCTGATATTGGTACTAAGAAGAGCGCCGGCGCCGCCGAAGACGATATCCTTGTGGTGAACGGCCACGAAGTTCAGTGCGTTATGGCCGAAAAAGAACTCAAAAACCTTCCCTGGGGCAAACTTGGGGTCGAATACGTCATCGAGTCCACCGGGCTTTTTACCGATGACAACGCCTTCGGCCACCTGGAAGCGGGGGCCAAGAAGGTCATCATCTCTGCTCCCGCCAAGGGTAAGGAGAAGAAGATCCCCACCTTCGTCATGGGGGTCAACAACGACAAGTACAATCCCGCCAGCGATCACGTCATTTCCAATGCAAGTTGTACCACCAACTGCCTTGCGCCCATCGTGTATGTGCTTCTCAAGGAAGGCTTCGGCATCGAAACCGGGCTTATGACGACCATACACTCCTATACCGCCACCCAAAAGACCGTGGACGGTCCCTCCAAGAAGGACTGGCGGGGTGGCCGGGCTGCGGCTATCAACATCATCCCCTCCACCACCGGCGCGGCCAAGGCTGTGGGGGAGGTGCTTCCCGAGACCAAGGGCAAACTCACGGGGATGAGCTTCCGGGTTCCCACCCCCACCGGTTCCGTGGTGGATCTGACTTTCCGTTCCGTAAAGGAAACTTCCATTGAGGAGATCAACGCGGCCTTTAAGAAGGCTTCCGGGACCTACCTCAAGGGCGTATTGGAATTCCAGTCCGACGAGATCGTCTCCACCGACATCATCCACAATACCAACACTTCGATTTACGACAGCCTGGCGACCCTCCAGAACAACCTCCCCGGGGAGAAGCGGTTCTTCAAGGTTGTTTCCTGGTACGACAACGAGTGGGGGTATTCCAACAAGGTGGTGGATCTTCTCAAGTATATCGACGGCAAAAAATAGGTTGTAAATAGTTGTATTTTGAGGTCCACGGATTTACACGGACTTGCACGGAGCCAAAAAGGTTTTTATCCGTGATCATGAACCTGGATTGGGTAAATCTTGGTTCGGCGTGTAATCTGTGGACTTTTTTGTTGAATAAGGCTGTTCCGGAACGCCGATTTTGGGACAAATTCAGACACGTAAGGAGCGAGTCATGATTAAAACTGTACAGAACGTAGACCTTAAAGGCAAACGAGTCATCATGCGGGTTGATTTTAATGTGCCTATGAAAGATGGGGTAGTACAGGATGATACCCGTATTACGGCGGCCCTTCCCACCATCAAATACATTCTGGATCAGGGGGTAAAGACCCTGACATTGATGAGCCATTTGGGGGACCCCTCCAAGGATGCTAAAAAGGCCAGGGAAAAGGCCGAAAAAGACGGCAAAGCTTTTGACGAGGCCGCCTATATCAAGGGCAAGCACCGGATGGCTCCGGTGGCCGCGTATCTGGAAAACAAGCTTGGGAAGAAGGTGATTTTCGCCGGGGAAGACGGATGTTACGGCAAGAAGGCTTTTATCGACGGTCAGGCCGCCGGAAGTGTCGTCATGCTGGAGAATACCCGGTTCCACAAGGAAGAAACCGCCAAGGAAGCGGCTGACCGGGACAAACTGGCCAGGGAATTGGCCTCTTACGGTGACATCTTCGTGAACGATGCCTTCGGTACGGCCCACCGGGATCACGCTTCCACCGCTTCCATCGCCAAGTTTGTTCCCGTATCGGTGGCTGGTTTCCTCATGGAAAAAGAGGTGAACTATCTTGAACCCATTGTCACGAATCCTCAGAAGCCCCTGGCCGCCATCATAGGGGGCGCCAAGGTTTCTTCCAAGATCGCTGTTCTGGAAAGCCTTCTTAAAAACGCTTCCGCCCTGGTGATCGGCGGCGGCATGGCGTACACCTTCCTCAAGGCCCAGGGTCATAAGGTGGGCAAGTCTCTAGTGGAGGATGACCAGATTGACACCGCCAAAAGTATCCTGGAAGCGGCTAAAAAAGCCAGGGCCGAAATCGTCCTGCCGGTGGATCATGTAGGCGCAGAGACTTTCGATGCCGCCGCCAAACCTGTGGCGGTAGACGGTATCGACTTGCCTGATAATCTTATGGGCCTGGACGTGGGGCCCAAGACCCTGGCGAAGTACAAAGAAGTCCTGGTTAAGGCCAAGACCATAGTCTGGAACGGCCCCGTGGGAGTCTTCGAGTTCGACGCTTTTGCCAAGGGCACCGAAGAAGTAGCGAAACTCGTTGCGGAGGCTACCGGCAAGGGGGCCGTTACCGTAGTAGGCGGCGGCGATTCCGTGGCGGCGGTGAACAAATTCGGCCTGGCGTCAAAGATGAGCCATGTATCCACCGGCGGTGGCGCTTCTCTGGAACTCCTGGAGGGCAAGAATCTTCCGGGCATTGAAGTCTGCCGTGGATAAGAAGCAAGGAGGGATGACGATGCGTGACTACTATATAGCCGGTAACTGGAAGATGCATAAAACCCGGTCCGAGGCGGCAGAGCTGGCCAGAGCCCTGGTTACTCAACTTAAAGACGGAAAGCACAAGTACCTGGTAGCTCCAAGTTTTACCAGCCTTGAGACCGTGGGGGCCATAGTCAAGGGGACCAATATACGCCTGGGGGCTCAGAACTGCGCTCCCGAGGAACAGGGCGCCCATACCGGGGAAGTTTCGGTGTTGCAGCTTAAAGACCTGGGGGTCCGGACGGTGATTCTGGGCCACAGTGAGAGGCGGCATATCTACAAGGAAGATGATGAACTTATCAACAGGAAGGTGAAGCTGGCCTTGAAACACGGATTCGAGGTGATCCTCTGTGTAGGGGAGCTTCTTGAGGAGCGGGAAGCTGGCCAGGCCGAGGCGGTATGCGAGACCCAGACCGTCAAAGGGCTTGCGGGAGTGGCTCCGGAGGATCTGGACCGGGTGGTTATCGCCTATGAGCCGGTTTGGGCCATAGGGACGGGAAAAACCGCCACCCCGGAAGACGCCGACGCCATCCACGCTTTTGTGCGGAAGGTGATCGCCCGGCTCTACGGACAGGCTGCGGCGGAGAAGATCCTCATCCAGTACGGCGGCTCGGTAAAACCGGAAAACGCCGTGCAGCTTATGGCTAAAGAGAACATCGACGGAGCCCTTGTGGGCGGAGCGGCCCTCAAAGCCGAGACATTTGTACCCATAGCTAAATTTAGCTAACAGGCCGCCTTAACTACACGAGAAAGAAGGGGACCTCCCGGGGAGGGAGGCTTCCTTCTTAACTGGTATTACAATGAAACTACAGGGAATACTGAAAAAACTTTACGACAATGTGGCAGTTATTCTTTTCTCTATTGCCGCCCTGTTGGTACTTATAGTATCAATAAATACAAGCGTTCTGGTTAATATTTTTTCCGATTTTTTACGAAAGAACATCGAAGACAATATCATTCTTAAATGCGAGCTTGCTGCGGAACTGATCTCCGAAAAGGAATTAGCGGAGTTGACAGGCCCCGAAGACATGGAAAAACCGCTCTACCATGAAATCAAAAAGCGCCTTGTTGCTTTTGGTGAAAACAATAATGTGCTTTTTGTGTATTTTTACCGGTATATTCCGGACACGGGCTCTCTCCAGCCCCTTGTCGATAATGATTATACTGAGAATTCTTATTCTCTCCTGCTTGAACCTCTGGAAATTGAAAAAATCCCTCAAAAAGTTTTGGATACGGGAAAAGTGGCTACAACCAGAGTGGGAGAATATTCCGTAGGGTTTGACGGGCTTATTTCGGCATTCGCCCCGGTATTCGGGACCGGCGGCAGTATTATTGCTTTGGCCGGGGTGGATGTTTCCGATGAAGAAATAATACAGACCCGGAACAGGACCATATTCCTTTCTTTTTTACTGTTGGTTTCCATTATTTTTGTCATAATCAGCGGGTTTTTGATTTTTTTAATCTATGGCAGAAAAGAAACTGTTTTTATCCGGCGTTTTGCCCAGCAGGATTTAATGGCCGAGTTGGCAAAAAGTCTTATCACATCCAATGATGCCAAAACACTTATCAATGATGCTCTTAGGATTACCGGTATTTTTTTGAATATAAGCCGGATGGCGGTGAAGGTTTCCAAAGCGGACGCGGATGCCGGTCAAACGGCGTATGTCTGGTACGCCGCCGGCAGGAATAAAGCGGCATCCGGTATAGCAGGCGCCAAGGCTCTTATCGAAGCTATGTTCCCTGTGGAAGAGCCCAAGAATAGCAAGATATCTTCTGTTTATTGTGGCGATACCCAGAAGGATAACCGGTACGAGGTCTTTAACAGGGCCGGAATAAAGGCTTTTATCTGGTCGCCTTTATACATAGATGGTACGTTTTGGGCCGTGTTAAGCATAGAAGACCGCATGGGAAGCCGGGTCTGGACCGAAAGCGACAGGCAGCTTGTGAGTACCGTCTCCAGTGTCATCGCGGCGGTGGCTGCCAGAGAGATCAGGGAAAGAGAACGGGATAATGCCCTGTATCAGGCAAAACAGGCAAGCCAGGCCAAGAGCGATTTTCTTGCCAACATGAGCCATGAGATGCGGACGCCTATGAACGCCATCATAGGCATGACTTCTATCGCCAAAACTTCCAGGGACATTGAGAAGAAAGAGTATTGTCTGAACAAAATAGAAGAGGCTTCTACTCATTTATTGGGCGTCATCAATGACATATTGGATATGTCGAAGATAGAGGCGAACAAATTTGAATTGTCCCCCGTAGAATTCGAATTTGAAAGAATGCTCCGCAAGGTAGTAAATGTGATCAACTTCCGGGTGGAAGAACGGCATCAGGAATTTTCCGTCCATATAGACAACCGTATTCCCAGGTTCCTTTACGGGGACGATCAGCGCCTTGCCCAGGTGATCACCAACCTGCTTTCCAATGCCGTAAAGTTCACCCCTGAATACGGCTCGGTGCGGCTGGATACAAGACTGGAAAAAAAGGAAGGGGATCTTTGCACCCTCAGTATCATCGTGACGGATTCTGGCATAGGGATCAGCAAAGAACAGCAGGGGCGGCTCTTTACCTCATTTGAACAGGCCGATTCAGGTACTTCCCGTAAATTCGGCGGTACCGGCCTGGGGCTGGCGATCTCCCGCCGTATTGTGGAGATGATGGGGGGCGCCATCAGGGTGGAATCTGAACCGGACAAGGGCGCCGTCTTTACCGTGACCGTCAATGTCATGAAAGGGAAAGAGAAACAAGAGCCCCTCCTCAAACCGGGGATAAACTGGGGCAACCTGCGTATCCTCGTGGTGGACGACACGGATTACGTCAGGGATTTTTTCCAAAACTTTGCGGCAGAGGCGGGTATTTCCTGTTGTACGGCGTCAAACGGCGCGGAGGCCGAAGCCCTTGTTGAAAGCCAGGGCTCCTTTGACATCTGTTTTGTGGATTGGAAGATGTCCGGCATGAACGGCATAGAGCTTTCCCGGCGTATCACGGAACACGCGGCTGGTCCGAAACCCGTGGTGATCATGATCTCCGCTGCGGAATGGAGTGAAATTGAGGAAGAAGCCCGGAGCGCCGGGGTGGATAAATTTCTGTCGAAACCCCTGTTCCCTTCGGCTATCGCGGACTGCATCAACCAGTGCCTTGGGCTGGGTAACCTGGTTGTCGCCGAAGGGCCGGGGACCGAAACCATGGATACGTTTCCGGGTTGCCGTATCCTCCTGGCCGAAGATGTGGAGATCAACCGGGAAATCGTTCTTACCCTTCTGGAGCCTGCGGAGCTGATGATAGACTGCGCCGAGAACGGCGTACAGGCGGTCGAGCTTTTCAAAGCCGCCCCGGATTCCTACGATATGATATTTCTGGATGTTCAGATGCCCGAGATGGACGGTTATGAAGCCGCCCGTCAAATCCGCGCTTCCGGGGCGGCTAACGCGAAGACCATCCCCATTATCGCCATGACCGCCAATGTATTCCGAGAGGACATTGAAAGGTGCCTTGCCGCAGGTATGGACGGCCATTTAGGTAAGCCTCTGGATATGACAGATATACTGGCGGTACTGCGGAAGTATCTGCCGAAAGACCGGCGGAATTCCCCGTAACAGCCAGCGCATCGAAAAATTCGTATAAATAGAGTCTGTCTATAAAGTATTAAAAAAACAGGATTTTCGTTTGGGTTTTCCAAGGCGACCTGTAGTAAACAACATCAAAGTCAACATATACTTGTTTTTTCTTGTAGCGGGGATTTTATTCCTGTTTCTCATGTGTTGCGCCATTCTTTAAAAACACTTCCCCCTCTTGCTCATAACAAATCA
>JAITBO010000122.1 GCA_031283505.1 Treponema sp.
CCCGCAACGGAAACATCCAGGTTGTTGCTCCAATCATGTTTGTAACTGTTATAAGTATTAGAGTTGCCGACAGATGCGGTTAAACCGTTCCGAAAATTATCTATCCAGTCAACCCGGCCAAACCCAAGACTGTGGCTCAAGGTTGTCAAGGGGCCTTTGCGGAGGTAGCCTATATCTCCCCCGGGAGTATAATTGAATCTTTCCTCTATTTTTGGAGTATATGTCAGCTCGCCGAACTTTCCGACGAAAACCCTGGTGGGTATTTTCCATGAAGCCGACAGTGCGGTGGACATATAAAATTTTTTATATCTGTTGTTGTCTTCCTGCTGCTGTACCCAGGGATCTTTGAATTCTTCACTGTAGGCTTCCGTATTGTCCTCATTAGCTACAATCGCTTCTTCAAGTCCGAATGTAATGGTGGTAAACCTGACAGGCAATTCCATAGTAAGGCCGCTGGTGTTCTTATAATGAAACGGCGCTTCGTGGGTATACGAAAAATAATGATCAAAATTAAAATTCCAGGTATACCCAAATAAATGGAAAGGCGTATCGGAATCAATCAAAGAGAAGAAGGAACTCTCCCTGTTTTTTTTGTTATATTCATACCCAAAATCGAAGCGCAGGGGGTTCATGGTCCCCAAAAAATTATAGTCTCTGCCTTTCAGAACTATCCTGAAACCGTCGTTATCGTCAAATCTGGGCTGGGGCAGGACGATGACGGTTGCGGTATCCACAGTAGTAACCCGGAGAATTACGGGAACGAAACCCTCGGCGTCAGGTTCTTCAAAAATCAGATCGATATACGCCTCATCCAACACCCGATGATTTATCAGGAGCTGCATTTTATCCAGCCGGTATTTCTCCAGATTATCCCTGCCGGTTATGCGTTCACCTATTTCAAAGTCTCCTTGACGAAGCAGCGAATAAGGCCGTGATACTCCGGTACGGATACGTTTGCCGCTGCGGTCAAAAATAATATCCCTGATATAGTAAACAGTAGTAGAATCGTCCGTTCCCGCCGCTGACCCGGCAGTACTTTCCGTCTCTGATTGTTCTTCCCCGGATACGGACTGTAAAAGGCCGCCATTTTTTTCCTGTCCTGCCAGAAGAACGGCGCCTGCAAACATAAAGATTACACATAAAAATAATCCGGCCCCGCCTTTAATTGTATTTATATAAAAAAAGTTTTGTAATTTCAAAAATGATACTCTCCATTAACAATAGAACGCAGCAAGGCATGGAACCGGAGATCTTCGGGATCAAGGGTTGTTTTTTGAGCGCCTCCCCCGGCAGGGACGATAAAAACCAGTTTTCCGGCTTTCTTTTTTTTATCCCCCTCAAGGGCGCGGAAATACTCATCCGTATTCTTCATGGCGGGGTGGGGGGCCGTGACGGTATATCCGCAGGATTGAACGAGATCCCGTATCTCCAGGGCCTGTTCCAAAGGGGTGACACCCAGGGCATATCCCAGTTCACAGGCGCGGACTATACCCCAGGCCACAGCCTCCCCGTGGGTGAGACGCCCCAAGCCGGCCGATGTTTCCAGAGCATGACCGAAGGTATGCCCCAGGTTGAGGAGCGCCCGCCGTTCCCCGGTTTCCCTGGGGTCTTCCTCCACAATACGCCCCTTGATTTCCGCAGCCCGGGAGATCAGGCGTCTAAGATCAGCCATCCGGAGGGCAGTATTTTCACCCTTCAGGATTCCCTTGAGGCAGGCGTCCCTAAAAGAGCGTATATGTGAAAGCATTTCCCCATCGCCGGCCAGGATCGCGGTCTTTATCACTTCCGCGAAACCTGACTTCCATTCCCGAGGGGGCAGGGTGGCGAGACTTTCCAGGGGCATATACACCGCTTCGGCGGGATAGAAGGTCCCGGTCAGATTTTTGACACCCAGAAGGTCTATCCCGGTCTTTCCCCCAACCGAGGCGTCCACCATGCCCAGGAGGGTGGTAGAAACTAAACGCAGCCTGATTCCCCGCATATAAACCGAAGCGGCGAAACCCGCAATATCGGTGATTACCCCGCCGCCTACGCCCGCTATCAGGCCGTCCCTGCCCAGACCGGCGGCGCAGGCATCCCGCTGAATACGTTCCACCGATTCCCAGGTTTTGGCTTCTTCCCCTGCGGGAAGAACGCAGCAGGGGATTTCCCCGTTTTCCGGAATGAACTGCCGAGCCAGGTATTCGGTGTTGTCATCGCAGACTACCAAGGTCTTTCCGCCGGCAAGGGTCCCGTAAAGCCCGCCGTCGGGAAGGGGCAGCTTTTCTCCGATATACACCCGGCTTTCCACGGTTCCGAAGGTGAACCGGTATTCCGTATGTGTCATGCCGTCGTCAAACCGGCTTTAACGAGTCCGGCGGAACTTTCCGCAGACATCAATATCATACTGGACAGATACAGGATATTGCGTTGGACCGGCTTTGCGGAAATTTCGGGATTTCCGATGGCCGGAATGTTTTCGGAATAAACCTTCAAAATATTTTCTTCAGGAATATTGGACACCGTATCAGGATCAACGGCCTTAAGGAAGCTCAAACCGTAGTACTGGCAGGCATATTCCACGATGAACTCAAGATCGCTCGATCCTATAAGCAAAACGGCCAAGATGTTGTCTTGTTTCGCCGCGAGTATGGCTTCGTCAATCCTGTCTTTATGATAGACTACATTGCGGATGGTCCGCTTGAAATACCGGTAGCTTCGATGGATTAATTCATTCATTCCTTCAAGGGTGACGGCATATTGAATATTACGGCTGTTCAGTTTTTTAATCGATATCCAGCCTCGTTTGGCCAGCCGCTTCAGAATGGCGTTAGTCATCCCAAGAGAAGCCCCCGCTATCCGGGCCAAATCCCTCTGGCGCAGGGGGATCTCTTGTTTTGAGGAATCGTATATGTTCTCCAGGATAACAAATTCAGTATCCAGGGCTTCGTTTGTCATAAGTATTAATATAAGGCAAAACAGGACCTTCCGGGGTTTAAATTCCGTAAAGGTTCTCAAGGTTGGCACATACGATATTGCATAGACGGACGAAACACGCTCTATGATGCCGTATGATTTGTTCAATTATTGAACAAAATACAACAATTGAAAATTAAATGCAATAGAATAACCGGCATTAACGGATAAATCCGAATAGATTTGTTTTTTTATAAAATAATAATGATAAAAAAGAGAATAAAGACATAAAAGCCTACCGTCCTGTACCCGAAATCCCGAGGTCAATCCGCCAATTCCATGACGGCCTCTTCAATAAAATTGAGCAGCCTGGCTTTCATCATAACGCCGGGGGTATCAACCGCCGAAAGGAAGGCTCTCCACAGTTCGATGAAATGGCTTACGTCCCGCCTGTCCAGGGGCAGATGCTTGCCGGAGAGGACAGCTTCGCTGTTCTTGTCCCGGATTACCGTTTCTCCGGCGAACACTACCCGCAGGTCCGTAAGGATGTTTTTCTGAATCCGGGCGATAAAAACGAGGGAACCCCCGGTCCCGCTTTCGGGATACGGGTCCGTAAAACGTTTGAAAAGCGAATAATTCCATTGTTCCAGGGGAATACGGATACGGGTAAGGAGTTCCTGGGGATTGAAGGCCAGGGGACCAGGGAAGGAGGAAAAACGGGCGGCGGAGATCCACCGGGAAGTCAGGGCGGTCCGCAATTCATAGCGGGCGTCAAGGGCGATGAGGGGGGCCGTGGCGTTGAGGCGCAAGGTTGGGTGGCAGATGTTTCCCCCTATGGTGGCCAGATTTCGCAATTCCGGACCGGCGATACACTTTAATGCCTGGGTAAATACCTTGGGAATGGTTTTTCCCAGGTTGATAATATCGTTTAGCTTAACCATGGCCCCCATTTCTATATACCGTTCGGTCCGGGTAATGTACTGAAGTTCGTTCAGGCCGTCCAGGGACAGGATATTCGCCGGGAGAGTCAGGATGTACCGGCTGTTATGATTCCTGACGAAGCTGGCGCCTCCGGCAAAAAGAACCGCTTCGGGAAAACGGTTCCATGAGGTAAACATATCCTGCATGGTGGAAGGGAAGAAGACCTGGTTACGCGCCGCGTCCATAGAGCCTCCGCTGCCTGACATCCGCTGCTGCCAATACCCCTTCCACAAGGGTTTCCGGTTCGGTACACCGGCACCGTATCCCCGTAAAAGCGGCCAGAATCTCTTCCCGGGAGGGACGGAGTATGCGCTCAAGGAGGGCGCCGGCGGCCAGTATCTTGCTGCTGTCACAGTACCCGCAGCATTCAACGCCGGCCCGGGAAAAGCCTGCGGCGATGTCCTGGTACTCATCTGTCTGGGAAAATCCTTCTATAGTGATGATCTCGCTGTTCCGGACCCGGAAAGCCGGGACGAGGCAGGAGGGGACCACTTTGCTGTTCAGAATGACAAAACAGACCCCGCACCGGCCGGACAGGCAGCCGGTTTTTGTACCAAGGAGTTTAAAAGATCCCCGGAGTATGTCCAGAAGCCGCCCGTCCGCTTCTGCGCGGATCACCACGTCCTCGCCGTTCAGGATAAAGTTAATGGTCATATACCCTCCTTCCCGGTTTTGAGTTTTTCCGCGTCCCAAATATCCCGGGCCGTCAGGGGAATACGCTTGAAGGGGTAATCCGCCGCCTGGGAAACCGCCTGGATAAAAGCGGCGGGAACGCAGTTGAAGGGCAGTTCCCCTATGCCTTTGGGATGAGCCGCATCATTCCAGATAAAATCAATATGAATGGGGGGTATGTCCTGAGGGGAAGGAATATCGTAATGATCGAACTGATGGTTCGGTATTTGCCCCTCCGTATAGGCGATTTTTTCCCTGGAGGCCCAGCCCAGGGCATGAATGACCGACAATTTCAAGGAACGCCGGGCCCGTTCTTCCGAAAGGATCTTGCCGCCGTCAATTCCAAGCCAGACCCCCCGGATTTTGGGAATAAACTCTATGGGGTCTATCTCCGCCTCCACGACCGCGGCTCCCCAGGCAAGATGGGTAAAGGCGTTCTCGTCAAAGGAAACCCCGGCCCAGCCCGGTTTTTTTACCGGACGACAGAAGCGGCGTACCGTGATGGGCAAAGGGTCCCGGAATCGCTGCTTCCTGACAGCTAGGCAGGCCCGCTCCACAAGCCTGGTAACGGCGGTAATACTCCGGGAAAGAGTTGCGGGCCCCGAATCGATTCCCAATGAGGTGTTCCCGAATACTACCCTGACGGCCCCGGCATCTATCGAAAGGATTTCCGCCGCTATCTTCTGCCAGATATACACATATTCATCGTTGGAAGAGACCATGCCGCTCCGGATTTCCAGCTTCCCCTCTTTATCCAGGGTCATTTCAACTTCGTATACGCCTTTATCCTTTCCCGGATACAGAAAACCGCTTCCCTGGTACGCAGCCGCTATGCCTATGCCCCTAAGGGTTTCGTGCTTTTCCGTTTTTCCGTTTTTCCGCCGGTATTCCCTGAGCATCTCATAAGAGGCCCATTTTCTGCGGTAATCCCCCATGGCGGCGGCAGTGTCCAGAAGCTCAGGAGGCATGGCCTCCTGAATTGAAGCGCCTATGGCAAGGAGCCGTTTCTTGTGGAGCAGATTGTCCGTCCGCCATTCCATAGGGTCCTGATGCAGGGTGTCGGCGATAATGGAAGCGTGGCGTTCCATGGCGAAAAAGCCCTGGGCCATGCCGAACCCTCCAAAGGGACTTGCGGGAGGGACGTTGGTGGAAATGGCTTGGCCCTGGATACGGATATTTCCCGCTTTATAGGCTCCCAAAGCCCCAAGACAGGTCCGGTCCAGTATTTCATTGGTAAAGACCCCGTATGCGCCCATATCGGCCAGGACGGAAATCTCCGTGGCGAGGAGCTGCCCCTTATCTCCCAGGGCGCTGCGTATTCTGATTTCGGCGCTGTTACGTTTGGGGCTGTACCGGAAATCTTCGATTCCGGAGAGGAGTATCTTGACCGGTTTTTTGGTAATGAAGGCGCCCAAGGCGGCGTGACAGGCCAGAAGGGAAGGGTACCAGATTTTTCCATCCAGATGTATGCCGATAGCGGCAGGCTCCACGGTGACGCGATTCCGGGGGTATTTTAAAACTTGCGCGACGGACCGCAAAACCTGGAATGGCCATTGGGTGGCCGTATGTACCGTGATTCGCCCCGGATCTTCTTTTTCACTTTCCCATATTGCCACCGCTCCGGCAGATTCCGGGTACCAGTGGTCCTGTATACCCGTATTGTAGATTCCCTCAACAATCGTCTTGGCCTTTTTAAAGGCCTCTTCGGTTTCCCCTATGGCGGCGTCTCTCCGGGCTAATACGGCATCTTCCGGCACGGCGTGGGGATACAGGACGGGAGTTCCCTCCTCGGCAATCACCTTGATTTGGCCGGCTAACTTTTCGACTTTGATCCGGTCAGGACCTATGAGAAGGCCCACCGGTTCCCCTATATAAGAAAGGGTTTCCGCCGCCAGGACCGGCAGGGCAAACTCGTCCAGACAGTTCTTTCCCGGTATATCCGTACTTCTGATGAGGATGTAGGAAACAGGAAGTTTGGGACATTCAAACCCCACAAGAACGCCCCTGGATATAGGCGAACGGATGGTAATCCCGTACAGAACCCCCGCCGGTTCTATGTCGTCCACAAATAAAGGTCTATCCCTCACAGTCTAATATCCCGGTTCGTCGAGTACGGCTTGTACCGTTTCAATAACCCTCTCTACCTGGGCGTCCTTCATGCCGGGCCAGATGGGAAGGGAAACAACTTGTTCAAAATTTTTCATGGATTCGGGAAAATCCTCCGCCTCCAGGGCATACCGTTTTTTGTAGTATGGCATAATATGCAGGGGAATGAAATGTACCGAAATCCCTATTCCCCGGTCCTGAAGAGCCCTGATAAAAGCGTCCCGGCTTATGTCCAGGTTTTCCGTTCTGAGACGCAAGGGATAGAGATGCCGGGCGTCCCCCGGTCCCGAAGGCGGCAGCCGGAGGCGGGGATCATCCCGAAAGGCCGCATCGTAACAGGCAGCGATCTCCTGCCGCCTTTTGAGGAGGGCCATGGCCCGGGTCAACTGCGCCCGGCCAACTGCGGCCAGGATGTCCGGCAGGTTATACTTAAACCCCGGCTCCAGGACCTCGTAATACCAGGATGCCTTTCTGTCGGTGTACCGGTTCCACACCGTCCGGTCTATCCCGTGAGAACGCATGATCCCGATGCGGCGGCACAACTCCGCATCCCGGCTCACTACCATACCCCCTTCGCCGGTGGTGATGGTTTTGGTAGCGTAAAACGAAAAGACCCCTATATCCCCGATGGTTCCGGCCCATTCGCCTCCGGGAAGCCGGGCAGGGAAGGCATGGGCGGCGTCTTCTATAACCCGGATACCCCGGCGCCGGGCTGCCGACATGACGGCTTCCATGTCGCAGGGGAGTCCCCCGTAGTGGACGGGGATCACCGCCCGGGGCTTTCCCCGGGGCCCGAAGCCTTCGCCGGTTCCGTCCCTGGGAGGATAAGCGGGCAACCCCCGTTCCAGGCGTTCCAGGGTATGTTCCAGGGCCGGAGGATCGATATGAAAGCTGCCGGGGCTTGTGTCCACGAAGGCGACATCCGCCCCAAGGTAACGGACCACTTCGGCGGTGGAGGTGAAGGTATATGAGGGGACCAGCACCACGTCTCCGGGCCCGGCTCCGCAGGCTTCCAGGGCCAGATGGAGGCCGCTGGTGGCGGAATTTACCGCCAGGGCGGTGAGGGGGATACCCGGAGTCTCCAAAAATCCGGCAAACTCCTTTTCAAAGGCCAGGGCTTCCTGCCCGGTGGTGAGCCACCCGGAACGGAGTACCCGGAGGACCGCGTCTTCTTCTTCCCGGCCTATGAATGGCAGGGCAAAAGGGATATCAGGTTCCATAATTCCCCGCGGAAGTTGGCATGATAAGGGTGGGGATGGCTTCATGAAGCAGTTCCCGCAGAAGGGCGCTGTTCCGGTACTGTTCCGGCTTTTCCCTGTCAAATTTACAGACGGGCCTGAGGGCTTCGGTCAGGACTTCGAGGTCCAGGGCGTCCTGATCCTTCCTTTCAACCTTGAGGATGCGGTTGTATTCGGTGGGCATGGGCGTTTCGTTCCCGGACCAGAGGGCTTCGTCCATGCGTTCTCCGGGACGGGGACCTATGTATTCGATCCGTATGTCTTCTTCGGGTTCAAACCCATAGAAGCGTATCATCTGTTCCGCCATATCCCTGATCCGTATGGACTCTCCCATGTCCAGAAGATAGAGGTTCCCATTGTCCCCCACACCGCCGGCCTTGAGTACCAGGGAACAGGCTTCCGGAATGGTCATGAACCAGCGTCGCATTTCAGGGTCGGTGACCGTGACGGGGCCACCCTTTTCGATCTGTTTCTGGAAGAGGGGCATGATGGACCCCCTGGACCCCAGAACATTACCGAAGCGGACGACCATAAAATGACCGGCGGGGGAATTCTCCCCGTTCCGGACTGCGGCGTCCAGGACCAGGCGTTCGCAGAGGTATTTGGAAACCCCGTACACCGAAACGGGTTCTACCGCCTTGTCGGTGGTGATAAGCACAAAACGTTTTACCCGGTGCTTTTGAGCGGCGTTGATCAGGTTAAGGGTGCCGAAAAAGTTGTTCTCTATGGCCGCCACGGGGTTTTCTTCCATCATGGGGACGTGTTTGTAGGCTGCGGCATGGAAAATCACATCGGCCTTGAGTTTACCCAGGATGTAATCGATGTAGTTTTCGTCCTTGAGGTCCCCTATGACCGGGACCAGGGTGGCTTTTTCGCCCACCCCTTCGTCCTGGAGCAGGCGGAGTTCCCGGTCAATTTGGTAGATTGAATTCTCGCCATGCCCGAAGAGATACAGCCGGGACGCTCCCCCGGAAAGAAGCTGCCGGCAGAGTTCATTGCCTATGGATCCTCCCGCGCCGGTAACCAGGACCCGCTTGCCTCTGAGGTAAGCCAGGCTCTGCTTGAGGTTGACCGCCACGGGGGTGCGGCCCAAAAGATCCTGGGGGTCTATGGAACGGGTCTGAATCAGGTGGGCGTCCCCTTCAATGATCTGGGAAATCCCCGGTAAAATGCGGATCCGCGCGAATCCCGCTTTTTTCAGAATGCCGTAGAGTTCCACAAGGTACTCCCGGCTGGCGCTGGGGATGGCGATGACGGCTTCGTCGGCGGGATTCATCCGCAGGAGCCGGGCCACGTCCCGGATGGGTCCCAATACGGGAATCCCCTCGATTTTTCGGCCTATTTTTTTAGGATCATCGTCCAGAAAGGCCACGACATCGCCGAAAATGGCTTTTCTTTTTATTTCTTCAGCCAAAGTCTGGCCGGCGAAACCGGCTCCGATAATGTAAAGACGTCTTGATTTTTCCGCAGTCATAGATTTTTCATCAATTAGGATCTTGCTTTCGCCGGCTCCCGCACCTTACCGGGGTATTCTGGCCGACACCGCCGGTTCAATAACTTCAAAGGCCAGATCGATAGAAAAGGAATCGTCGTAAAGATCCAGTTTGATCTTTGCCCTCCCTTTTCTTTTATCGACCTTTATTATATTTCCCTCAAGCCCCATGAGAGGACCATCGGCAACTACAATGCGGGCATTCTCGTCGAAATAGACCCTGGATTTTCCGGCCACGGGACCGACTCTCTTGATAAAGTGGAGCACTATCTCCAGGTCTTTGTCCTGCAAGGGACAAATATTCTGGTTGGACTTCAGAAAACGGAAAAATCCGTCGGTTCTGCGGAATTCCCGCTGGTACTTTTGGATGTTGTCTTCATTATCAACTTCAATGAAGATGTATCCCGGAAAAATAGGGGGAGTCTCCGGGATCATAACACCTTTCCGGCGCAGGTTAATGCTCCGTCTTGGAAAATATATCTCCAGGGGCCTTCCCGGATACAAGGCTTTGTACAAAGTGATGTATTTTTCTTCCCCCCTGGTTTTGACTTGAACAGCGTAATACTTCATCCGTAAACCGCTTATAGCATAAAAAACCAAGTTATGCTATAGCCCCCCTTTCTCTTTGCCGATAGAGAATAAGGAGGGTTCCATGGTTTTCCGAAAGGCCGGGATAAAGGCCATAATTCTTTGTATTTTCGCCGGGATTGCCACCCCGGCTTTTGCCTATACCGTTTCTTTCATCGTGGTTGAAACGGGCCAGGTCCAGGATGGTCCGGGAAGCGAGGCATCTCATCTTTGGGAGAACGAATTGATGGACGTGTTTTTTAACGCCGGACATATCGTCAGCAACGCCCATACCTTGCGGATAAACAGCAATACACTCAAGGATTTTCCTGATGAAGCCCAGGGCGATTTTGATGAGGCCCGGCAGGGAGGCGCGGACTTTTTCGTCATGGCGTTGCTGAATTACCAGCCTCCCGGCGAGGTCCCGGAATCTTCGGGAACGGCGGTCAGGCCCCGGCAAATCTTCCTCAAGGTTTTCAGGGTGAATCCCTGTCAAAAGGTGTATGAACAAGAATATTCGGGCTCGGCAGGGGATGAGTCAGTTAGAGCCAAAAACGCGGCCAGGGCTAGTCTTTCCCATCTACGGGAAAGATAAGAAGTAAGTAGAAGGAACAGGATATGAAGAAGTTAATTCTTGCGGTAACAGCGGTTATCATCGCGGTGATCTGTGTCAGCGCCTCAATCTGGGAGGGAGCGGCCGCAGTCAGTATAGGCGGCGAGCTGCCTGAAGGCGGTTACTATGCGGCCACCAAGTCGTTTCCCCGGAATACGGTGGTGGATATTACCAATCTTGAAACCGGTAAATCCGTCCGGGCTATCGTAGCGGCAGGACTCGATTCCCCCGGCCTGTTGGCGATTCTTTCTAAAGAAGCGGCTGAACTTATCGGCATACAAACCCGGTCCATAGGCCGCATCCGTATGACCATGCCGGCGGATCCTGTTGCTTTTTCCCGGTTTACCGAGGGGGTCAATCCCAGCGGAGACCCGGACTACGATCCCCGGGCCGCTATAGCCGCCGCTTCTCCCCGGCAGACTCCCCAAACCCCGCAACGGACGATCATCCCTTCAGGACCGGTCGTCCCGTCCGGCACTATGCCGCCGGTATGGGAAGCCCCGATCCTGCCTTCCCCTGCGGCGGAACCGGTCCCGTCTCCTTCGTCCGTTCAGTCCGGCGATCCTGTCATTCCTGCGGATGCCTCGGCTCCACCCGAGAACGTCCAGTGGCCCTGGGAACGTCCGGCGCTTTCTACCCCGGTGGAACGGCCTGTGGAAACACCCCCAGAACCCGCCAGAGATACCTTTCTAACCGGACAACCTGCGGAAACACCCGCAAAACCTGCTGCGGATACTTTTCTGGCCGAAGGACCTGCGGAAACGCCTCCGGATACGGAATCCGCATACAGACCCCCGGTCGCGGCCCAGCAGGACGGCGCTATTACCTACGAACGGCGGCCTGAACTGATCCGAAACCCGGAGCCGGAAAATACAGCGCCTGCCCGGAACACAATAGTTCTGGAACCTGCCGAACCGCGGCCTCCGGCGCCTTATACCAGTCTGCCCCCGAATATGGGGATTACCCCCATCACGTCTCCTTCGCCGGTTGCGGCTAATCCGGTTGAGACCGTCCGGAAAGAAGATACCGTGGAAATTCCCGATCAGTATATTATCCCGGGGATAGCTGAAGCCGCTCCCAGGACACGGGCAATTCCGGAAGAACCGGACCAGGTTTCAAAAACAGAAACGGTCAGGAAGAATCCGGCAAATTCCTCTTTTCAAGAACCGGTTTCGACCCAGGCCGCCGCCGTTCAGTTTTCCGCTCCCCTTATCAGTAACCTTGAGAAGGGAATGTACTACCTTCAGTTAAGGGCGTTTACCAAGAAGGAACTGGTACAATCCGAATTGTCCCGCCTGGGAGACGCCTATCCTCTGGCGGTACAGGCCGGAGGCACGTCGGAGAAGCCCCTCTACCGTATTCTTATAGGCCCGGTAAATCTGGGGGAAAGCAACGCCCTCCTTCGGCGTTTCAAAGGAAACGGCTATGGGGACGCCTTTGTCAGACAGGCTGAGTAAAGGCCAGAATTTTGGGAGATTAGGATAAGAGCTTTCTTCCCAAGAGAAGAAAGCTCTTCCATTTCCAGATCAAAGGACCACACGCGGCCCTTTCGGCGAGCGTTTCCCGGACGCGGTTAAAATCCCTGTCCCCCAGGATACCGGAGACGCTGGCCCCCCAGCTTGAGCGATCCTTGTCAAACCATGCCGAGATGTCCCGCGTTGAGATAAGGCGTTCTTCCTGCTGTTCCAGGATTGTCAAGGTCACCGTAAAGCCAGCTTCTTCAAAACTCCGGCGTAAAATTTCCTCGTCCCAGGTCAGCCATTTGGGAGGACCGGCGTTCTCCGATCCAGGGGAGAAAAACCGTTCTTCCGCCTCCCGGAGTTTTTCCGAAAGTTCAGGCGGGGCTCCGCATTCTTCCAGGATGACCCGGGAAAGCCGTTCCCCCAGGAGGGGAGGGGACTGGAGGAGGGATATATCCCCCTTAGGGGCCAGAAGGTCCCGGGCGCCTTGGGCGTAATCCCTAAAGACCTGTCCCGCTTCTCCGGCAAAGCCTCGCCGCCAGTTTTCTCTGACGAAGATGTGATCGAAAACCGCTGCGGAAAAGAGCTTTTCCGCCTCTCCGGGAGAGGGGAAGATGGATGCGGGGTAGACCGCGATTTCCGGACGCTCCGTTTCGTCCAGGATGGCGGCAAACCGGAGCAGGGCGTCCCGGGCGGCCTCGGTCTCCACCAGGGCGGCGGCAAGCCCTTCGGGGGTTTTCCGCAGGCTTTCCCAGAGGAGAAGCCCGTCCCCGGCGGCGGGGACAAGAATGCGGTCATGCCGGGCCAGGGATGTTTGGCCCAGGATGCGATCCCGGTCCGAAAGGAGGAGGGCGCTCCGCCCGGATTCGAGGCGTTTGAACCAGCCTTCCCGCCCCTTTGAGGAAGCCGACCAGGAGAGGAATTCCCCTTCGGTGGAATCCCCGTCCCCCAGGACAACCGCCGCCTGAATCTCCCGTTTCCGCAGCACTTCTTCCCGTATCTTGCCTTCGTATCCGACGGCGGATGGCGTGTAAAAGGTCTTGCCCCTCAGGGCGGAGGGCAGGTACTGCTGGGCCGCCCAGTGATCCCGGTAGGCGTGGGGGTAGATATACCCGTCCCCGTGGCCGAATCCCTCGGCGTCCCGGTTAGCGTCCTTAAGGTGATTGGGCACCTCTGCATCTTCCTTTTCCACCTCCTTCATGACATCGAAGAAGGCCATGGTCGTGTTGGACTTGGGGGCCGTCGCCAGATAGAGGCAGGCGTGGACCAGGGGGAAGCTGCCTTCCGGAAAGCCTATGCGGTCAAAGGCCTCGGCGCAGGAGATGACCACCGAAAGCGCATGGGGATCCGCCAGGCCCACATCCTCGCCTGCCAGGATGATCATGCGGCGGAAGATGAAGGCCGGGTCTTCCCCGGCGCGGACCATTTTGGCAAGCCAGTAGAGGGCTGCGTCAGGGTCGCTTCCCCGGACGCTTTTGATGAAGGCGCTGATGGTGTCAAAGTGATAATCCCCGTCCCGGTCGTAGAGTACCGCCCGGCGCTGTATGCTTTCTTCGGCGGCTCCCATGGAAACCCGGATTTTCTGGCCTTCCGGGGGCGGCCAGGAGGGGGGACTGGTTTCCACCGCCAGTTCCAGGGCGTTGAGGAGGCTCCGGGCGTCTCCGCCGGAAACTTCCACCAGATGTTCCAGGGCGCCTTCATCAAAGACAACAGTCCACTTGCCGTAACCCCGTTTGGCGTCCGCCAAGGTACGGATTGCGGTTTTACGGAGGTCTTCCGGGGTAAGGGATTTTAGCTGAAAGATGCGGCTCCGGCTTACCAAAGCCCGGTTTACCTCGAAAAAGGGGTTTTCCGTGGTGGCGCCGATAAGGATCACCGTACCGTTTTCTACCCAAGGGAGGAGGGCGTCCTGCTGGGCCTTGTTCCACCGGTGAACTTCATCCACAAAGAGGATGGTCCTGCGTCCGTAAAGCCGGCGGCGCTCGTCCGAACGATCTATGGCTTCCCTGATGTCTTTGATCCCCGTCAGGACCGCGTTGAGGCTTTCAAAGTAGGCCCGTGTGGTGTTGGCGATCACCCTGGCCAGGCTCGTTTTTCCCGTGCCCGGAGGACCGTAAAAGATGACGGAGGAAAGCCGGTCCGCCTGGATCGCCCTTCTCAAAAGCCGTCCCGGCCCGACAATGTGGTCCTGGCCTATAACGTCGTCCAGGGTCTGGGGGCGCATACGATCCGCCAGGGGACCTTCCGGAGCGCCGGTTCCTTCCACCGTAAAGAGATCGCTCACCGGCCCTCCTGCCGTGTTGTTACTCTATGTTCCATTCCTTGGGATCATCCCTCTGCCTGCATGACCAGAGGCCGTCTTGCTGGGTTGCGGCAAAGAGTACGAGATCCCA
>JAITBO010000202.1 GCA_031283505.1 Treponema sp.
TCATTTAGTTTTTGATCGTTAAAATTTCCTTGAACTCACCGGAATTTTTAAGAAAGACTAACCACAAAGGCGAAATCGAACCTTCGGTTCGCGGCGCACAAAGGATGTATGAGGCAATGCTTTATTCCTTCCTTCTGCGCCTTAGTGGTTAAAAATTCTTCAATATTTTGGTAAATTCCAGCCTCTGAAAAGTTAAATGACGTTGCCCTGGTTCTCCACCGTTTCGATTCTTCCACCGGAAATGTTTCATACAGGGATGCAATACTATGGGTATTCAGATTATCCATAACCAGTATGATCTTCTCAGCCAAGGGAAAATCCTCGTCCACCAACTGTTGTACCTGTCCCGCCCAATCCTTGCCCGTCCGCTGTTCCGTGATTCCTGCCCTCCTCCACCCTTCAGGGGGGGCCGCAAACATGAAGATACCCGCAGGTCCCGTCCCTCACATATTCCGTGTCAAAACACGCCGCCTGTCCCGGCTTAACCGGTAACGGAACCCTCGTCCATGCATACCAGCGGGCGCTTTTCATCCCTCCCCTTCGTGTAAACACCCGGCACATCTTCCATACAGGCTACAAACCCAGCGTTTGCTTCCGGGGGATACACCATTCCCGGTTTTGCCAGGGCTTAAGCTCGTTTTTTTTAATATCCACCGGATGGTTTCACGGGATACCGTTTCCACGTCGGTATATTCCAGGGTTACCCACTTGTCCGCCAGTAATTGCATAGTCCACCGTGCACAACCTTCCGGCCCCGGCCCACACACCAGCGCCACAAGCCGCGCCTCGTATTTCCCTCAGAACGTCAGAACGCGAGGCCGGTGTCTCCGCTCCTTCCCTTCAAGGCTCGTCTCAAATACTATTGGAGAATAACCGCATAAGAATCACCCCAACTCGTTAGGTCTGCACCTGTACCTGCCACCCCATTAATCCGCAGTGGTACCGCCATCTACCGGCAGGGCCACGCCGTTAAGGAAAACAGCTTCGTCAGAGGCAAGGAAAAGCGCGGCATTGGCAATATCCAGTTCGGTCGCGAGCCTCCCCAAAGGGACTTCACCGATCCGTTCCGCCTTTCGCGCAGGGTCCTTGAAAAGCTGCTGCATCAGCGGGGTATCTACCGTACTAGGATGGATACTGTTACAGCGGATATTATCCTTGGCATAGCGGACAGCGATAGATTTGGTGAGCAGGGTAACCGCGCCTTTGGTCACGGTGTAAGCCTCTGTGGTATAGGCATGACCAACGAGACCGCATATCGAGGATATGTTGATAATAGAACCACCGCCGCCCTTGCGCAGCAACGGTATGCCGTGCTTTACCCCGAGAAACGGCCCTTTCACATTAACCGCAAGCATAGCGTCCAGGCTTTCAACTTTCATTTCTTCTATGGGCTCACGGATATTGATTCCTGCATTATTGATAAGAACATCCAAGCGTCCGGTTTCTTTTTCAATGGCTTCCATCGCCGCCTTCCAATCGGCATCCTGGGTAACATCCAGATTGATAAAAAAAGCCTTACCGCCCTTTTTCCTAATTTCCGCCACCGTTTCATTGCCAACGTCAACTTTCAGATCGCCGATAAAAACCACAGAACCTTCTTCAGCGAACCGTTTTGCCATAGCAGCACCCAATCCCTGAGCCCCCCCGCTTATGAGGGTAGTTTTATTCTTTAAACGCATGAAATCTCCTTCGCTTAAAAATGATCCCGACGCCAATCTCCACATTCGGGGGGGAATTCAGCGCCTCCCCCTATTTTCGCACCTCAACTTGGGCAAGGTTTTCATAATATCTGACTATCGCACTGTGATCACTGGTGGCCAAACCTTGTACTTTGAGGGCTTGGAAAATTTCCATTACCCCCGCGGTAAGGGGAATGGGCACATTGAGATTGTGGGCCGTGTCCAGGGCATTTTGAAGATCCTTCGTATGTAGTTCAATACGAAAACCAGGTTTGAAGTTTCCGTCCAGGATCATGGGAACCTTCGCATTCATAACCGTGGACCCCGCAAGCCCTCCCTTGATAGCGTCAAATACCTTGGCGGGATCAACGCCAGCCTTCGCGGCAAGCACAAAGGCTTCGGAAACCGCGGCAATGTTCAGCGCAACCACGATCTGGTTTGCCAGCTTGGTCACGTTACCGGCGCCGATATCGCCCACGAGCACCACTGAAGAGCCCATCTTATCCAGGATAGGCTTTACCGTGTCAAAGGTTTCTTGATCGCCGCCGACCATGATCGCCAGGGTGGCGTCTATTGCCTTAGGCTCACCTCCCGAAACCGGGGCGTCAAGGAAAAGAACGTTCCTGGCCTTGAGGACGGCACCTACTTCCTGGGAAGCCGCCGGGGCAATGGAACTCATATCCACCACAATCTGGCCCGCTTTACTCCCCTCGATAACCCCACCGGGACCAAGGATAACTTCTTTTACCTGGGGAGAATTGGGCAGCATAGTAATTACCACATCACTTTTAGAAGCCACCTCTTTATTTGAGCTTCCCCCCTCGGCACCCAGCGCAACCAGATCATCAAATTTCGCAAACTTATCATATACTATAAGTTTATAACCAGCCTTGAGAAGGTTTTTCGCCATGGGACGGCCCATAATACCGATTCCAATAAATCCAATTGTCATTTTTGTCTCCTCTTTTCGTTTTATCTTAACCATGCCAAAACAGCTTATGGCCTTCTTAATGCTTTTTTTACCGCCAGGCAAACCGAATCCGTGCTGAGTCCGTACTCCGCGAGCAATTCCTCGTAGCTGTGGGCGGAGGTACCAAAGGAATCTTCTATGGCAATTTGAACCATAGGCGCCGGGGCAACGCCGGAACTGACCGCCTCCTCTATCAGGATAGCGGCAATTGAATTTCCCAGGCCGCCGGTCTTTACGGCTTCCTCGGCGGTAATCACCGCCTTTTTCCCCTGGGCATACTTACAGACCTCATCTTTAAGCAACGGTTTCAGGGTACTTACATTTAACACCTGAACGCTAATCCCTGAGTCTTTGAGAAGCTCCGCCGCTTCAACGGACTTACTGACCATGATCCCGGTCGCAAAAATGCACACGTCTGCGTTTCCATCACCGGTGTCCACTATAGGATAAATCTTTCCTATTTTGAATTCTTCGTCCTCCGGCGTATACACCGGCAGATCACTCCGATTGATTCTGATATAAACCGGCCCTTTATACACTGCAATGGCTCTGACCATCTTTTTGGTTTCAAGGGCATCACAGGGATTCAGGACAGTCATATGGGGTATGGCCCGGATGATATTGGCATCTTCCACCGACTGATGGGTTTTACCATCACCGAAATCGGAGAGCCCACAGCTTGAACCGCAGATCTTTACATTTGCCCCCGGAATGGCAATTGAACAGCGGATCTGATCATAGGCGCGGCCTGATGCAAACACGGCGAAGGTACTGTAGAAGGGAATCTTCCCCCCCAAGGCAAGTCCTGCGGCAGTGGAGGCCATATTTTGTTCTGCAATCCCCATTTCAAAATAGCGCTCGGGAAACTTTTCCTTGAAAAAAGTAGACATGGTTGATTTCCCCAAATCTGCTTCTAAAACCACAATATCTTTATTCTTTTCTCCCAGTTCAACCAATGTTTCTCCGTAGGCTTTGCGTAAACTCTCTGATTTTTTTGTTTTTTCCATAATTAAAGCCCTGCCTTTATCGCGTCCAGCTCACGGTACGCCTGTTTGTATACTTCCTCGGTGAATATCCCGTTATGATATGCGGCATTTCCTTCGGCAAAGGAAAAATCCTTCCCTTTAATAGTATCCATGATGATGATTGATGGCTTACCTTTAACAACTTCGGCCTGCTCTATCGCGTCAACAATCTGGTTCACGTCATGACCGTTTATGCTGATGACGTTCCAACCGAAACCGGCCCATTTTTTATCAAGATCGGGGATATTGAAGATATCGACGGTTTTTCCGGTGGCCTGTACCTTATTCCAATCAAGGAAAGCGGTCAGGTTGTCAATTCTGAAATTAGCCGCTGCCATCGCGGCTTCCCAAATCTGACCTTCGGATTGTTCCCCATCTCCCATAATAGTATACACCCTGGCAGGACTCTTGTCCAGTCGTAAAGCCAAGGCCACTCCCAGGGAAACGGAAAGCCCTTGTCCCAATGAGCCGGTTACCGCTTCAATTCCCGGGGTGGTTAAATCCGGATGTCCCTGAAGCAGACCGTGCAGGGTTTTCACCTTTTTTAGGTCTTCCCGGGAAAAGCACCCCTTTTCGCAAAGGACGGCATACTGGATAAGGGCCGCGTGACCTTTGGATAAAATCAGGCGATCCCGGTTGCAATCCTTAAGCTTTCCCTTATCAAAATTCATTTTGTAAAAATAAAGAACCGACATAAGCTCCGCCAGAGAGCTGGACCCACCGAGGTGACCGGCAGTCCCGATGCCGATCATTTCAAGCAGATCGTAACGCAGTTGAAGGGCGATCTTTTTAATCTCCCGTTTTTTACCTTCTGTTAACATATGACTCCCCCCTTAAAGAATAGCGCTTAATATGTATAAAGTGTAGTATTTATCATAAGGAATGTCAAAGGGTCGAATTGCGCCACGTAAAATCTAACCATAAGGGAACGTTTGCGCCATGTAAAAATCTAACCATGGAGACACACTTTATCCGGACTGAGCCCGGAGGAACAAATGGGGTTTACCATGGCAGAGAAAAAAA